>JBFWIL010000029.1:0-17028 GCA_050256015.1 Mangrovibacterium sp.
ATTCTCCTGCCAGTACGACAGATGCTCGGTGCATGCCGATCCTGCGGCCCTGGATGCCTTTCGGCGAAACGAATAACAGTGAATTGAATAACAGTGAACCGGAGAATTATTTGTAAACTTGTCCTGAGAACCATTCTGTAAAGCGAATCAGAACCATGAGAAGATCTTTTTATATGTTACTGGCCCTGCTGCTCAACAGTCTGCTGTTGGAGGCCCAGCGCAGCGAATTTTTACTGGAAAAAAACTGGAAATTCAGCAAGGGCGATTTTTCGGAAGCCATGCAGCCCGGTTTTGACGACAGCGGCTGGGAAAACGTTCGGGTACCGCACGACTGGGCCATCTACGGACCCTTTGACCGCAGTTGTGACCTGCAGGAGGTGGCTGTAACACAGAACCTGGAAAACCGGGCCACGGTAAAAACCGGGCGTACTGGCGGATTGCCTTATACGGGAACCGGCTGGTACCGTACCCGTTTTGATGTGCCGGCCGGCCGGCAGGTGAGCCTGCTTTTCGAAGGAGCTATGAGTGAGGCCCGGGTTTACGTGAACGGGCAGGAAGCTTGTTACTGGCCTTATGGCTACAATGCTTTTCATGTGGATATAACCGCCCTGCTGAAGGATGACGGAAAAGAAAATGTGCTGGCCGTACGGTTGGAAAACCGGCCGCAGTCTTCGCGCTGGTACCCCGGGGCCGGACTCTACCGTGATGTGCAGGTCATTGTTACCGGCCCCGTGCACGTGCCTGTCTGGGGAACCTGTGTAACCACTCCGGTGGTCAGCGACAGCCTGGCTGCCGTCCGGCTGGAGACGCAGATTGAGGGCGGCTGGAACCGGGATGTGAGGGTGGTGACTGACATTTTTGGGCCCGACGGACAGCTGGTGGCCCGGGAAGACCAGAAGCGCAGGATGAACCCCGGTCAGCCTTTTGTGCAGAACTTTGTGGTGGAGCAGCCCCGGCTTTGGTCGCCTGAGAGTCCTGTTCTCTACCGGGCCGTGTCGACCATCTACATGGGAGAGCAGGAAGTGGATCGTTACCTCACCCGCTTCGGAATTCGGGGTATCGCGCTGATTCCCGACAAGGGTTTTTATTTGAATGGACAGCGCCGCAAATTTCAGGGGGTGAACCTGCACCACGACCTGGGACCGCTGGGAGCGGCCGTAAGTGAAGCGGCCATTCGTCATCAGCTGAGCCTGTTGAAAGATATGGGCTGCGATGCTATCCGTACGGCCCACAACATGCCCGCCCCGGCATTGGTGCGGCTTTGTGACGAGATGGGCTTTATGCTGATGGTGGAACCCTTTGACGAATGGAACCTTGCCAAATGCAAAAACGGTTATCACCGTTTTTTTGACCAGTGGGCCGAACGCGATATGGAGAACATGCTGCGACATTTTCGCAACAACGCCAGCGTGCTTATGTGGAGTATCGGCAACGAAGTGCCTGCTCAGTGCAGTACTGAAGGCTACCGTGTGGCTTCCTTTTTGCAGGATATCTGTCACAGGGAAGACCCCACGCGGCCGGTGACCTGCGGCATGGACCGGGTGAGTTGCGTTTTGGGGAACGGCTTTGCTGCCCTGCTAGACATTCCCGGTTTCAACTACCGGGTGCACCGCTATGAAGAAGCTTATGCGCAGTTGCCCCAGCGGCTGGTGCTGGGTACGGAAACCGCCTCCACGGTAAGTTCGCGGGGCGTTTATAAATTTCCTGCGGAGATAAAGGCCGGTGCCCTTTATGAGGATCATCAGTCTTCTTCCTATGATCTGGAGCACTGTTCCTGGTCGAATGTACCTGATGACGATCTGGCTATGGCCGAAGACCATGACTGGGATATCGGACAGTTTGTTTGGACCGGCTTCGACTACCTGGGCGAACCTTCCCCTTACGACACCGATGCCTGGCCCAGTCACAGTTCCCTGTTCGGGATCATTGATCTGGCCTGCCTGCCCAAGGATCGCTTTTACCTGTACCGAAGCCTCTGGAACCGCAATAAGCCTACCCTGCATGTGCTGCCCCACTGGAACTGGAAAGGCCGGGAAGGCAGGTTAACCCCCATCTTTGTCTACACCAGTTATCCGTCGGCCGAGTTGTTTGTGAACGGCAAAAGTTACGGACATAGGAAGAAGAGCGATGAATCTCGGCAGCACCGTTACCGGCTGATGTGGATGGAAGTGCCCTACCAACCGGGCGAGCTGAAAGTGGTGGCTTACGATAGAAACGGAAATCAGGCTGCAGAGAAAGTGATCCGTACGGCCGGAAAACCATACCGACTGGATTTGAAGGCCAACAGGAAGAGTTTACAGGCAGACGGCAAAGACCTGGTCTATGTTACGGCAAGTGTGGTCGATAAGGACGGCAACCTTTGTCCTGACGACGCACGGCTGGTCAGTTTTAAGGTGAGCGGGGCCGGTTGGTATCGGGCCGGGGCCAACGGCGATCCCACCTGTCTGGATTTGTTTCACTTGCCTCGTATGCATGCTTTCAGCGGACGGCTAACTGCCATTGTGCAGGCCCGAGAACAGTCAGGTGAAATTGTGCTGGAAGCAACGGCCAAAGGGCTAAAAGCCGGAACAATCGTTTTACAGGTGGAGTAATCTTTGTGAGAAATGCATTTTTGCTGCAGGCTTTTCGGGGTAACACATGATAAAACGGCTGATTGTGGTTAAAAACGTAATATATAATCAGGATTTCTGATGAGTATGCAATTTCGGCAATGAAATCGGCAAGAATCTCACTGATGATTTTTGTCAGACTTACTTCGGTTGTTTAATTACCCCCTGCCAGTAACCATCCCACCAGGTTTTTGGCCGCCTGCATGTTTTCAAAATCTTCCGGAAGACGACTGTGCCCGATATATTCGTTATATATCCACGGATCACCGACTGCCAGAACGTAACCTTTTCCGTAGCGGCATTCGGCGACGACAGTTTCTCCCTGCCCTGTCAGTACAGCTGTCGCTTTCCCGGAGCAGGTAATGGAAGAAATCTCTTTCATATAGATTTTCTCCAGCCCGTTGAACAATGGATGTTCCGGAAGATCGACAAAAGCCCCCATGTTATAGTGTTTACCTTCCACCGGGTGAAGCAATACTTTGTTGAACTGCATTCCGAATTTGGAGGCAAGCAGGTTAAAATGCTCGAACTCTGCATTGTCTTTATCGTTGCTCATTAGCAGGAGTACTCCGCCATGTTTTACCCAACGGGCAATAACAGCGGCCGATTCCTCCGTCATATAATTCGGATTCTTTGTTTCGGCAGGCGTATCCGGATCAACAATAATATAAACGGAAACGTTTTCCAGAGCGGATTTTTCCGGCTTTTTCTCCAACATTGAAATTTCAGCACCTTGTTCCCGAAACAGCTTCCCGAATTGGGAGAAGCCGCTGTTTGCCTCATCATCCCAGATATAATGATAAGGCTTCCCGGTTTTCTTACTGATCTCATGGTTGTAATAATGATCCAGAACTACCTTTTTCTGAGCGACCGATGCTGATGTTGCCAGGCAAAGGACTACAGCCGGCAGCCAGGTAAATATCTTCGTTATCATGCTGCTGAATTTTTTAAAAATATAAAGAAATAATAAATCCCGGTCATTTCCAAGCGGATTATGAGCTGGCTTCCCCTGGCCGGGTTCCGGACTATGGTTGCCGGTTTTCCCGTTCTCAGATCATCCGTTTCAGGAATTCTTGTCCAGGGCTTAATTTTTTAACATCGGGAGAGCTACATTTTTTTAGCTTTGGCTTGTATTAAACTGACAATTCTGTGAAAATTATCAAGTTCTGCCTGTGGAATTTCCTGCTGAAGTTCACAAATTAATACGGATTCAATTTCCATATATTGTTTCATAATGTGCTCACCTTTCTTCGTTATGGTGAGAATATTTTTTCGTCTGTCGTTCGTATCGACAATCCGTTTGATTAACTTTTTCTTTTCGAGCGAATCAATGAGTTTTATCAGCGCTGATTGTTTCTTTCCCATGGCTTCAGCCATATTCTTCTGAATGACCTCATCTTCCTGTTTGTTTAGAGACAGCAATAATGCGTATTGATCGATAGTCAACTGAACAGGTGCTTGTTCCCGGATCCGTTTTTTAAATATTCTGAAAACTTCACTGCTCGTTTGCCTGAATACCATTCCCCATCGCAAATTTTCTTTTTCTTCCATTTTAAATTTATAATAACATTGCTGTGTTTAGCTCATCCTGATGCATTGCAACCCGCATGTTTTAAAAATCTTCAAAGATTTAGCTTTCTCTGTTCCCTATAAAATAGCCGCCGGATATGGCTGTTCTCATTTTTATACATGTTTTCCTATCCTTTTTCCTGCCAGTTTGTCTTGTACGATTTGGCCGTTTAGCATGACGCAACTTCCCAAAAATATAAAAAAAGAAATAGATGGTCTTATTTTTTTGTGGAATAAATGATTTATGGAATAAGCCGTTTTTCGGTATAATAAGATTAGATTATATGAATGTTAAGGTATAATTAATTATATAATGAAATCATTGCACAGGTGAATTATATAATTTAAAATTGCTTTCTCAATAATCAATAGCTTTGAAATGAAACAAAAAGAAACCCTGCCTCTGGGTATAATTAATACAGAGCGAATGAATCATGAAATTTTCCGATTACTGAGAAAACGCATTGATGAACAAGCGGATACAAAGCTGACAGTTGAGGAATTTTTGTTGATTTATATGTTAAGTGAAAAAGGAGATCATGTAATACAAAAGAATCTGGCTGAAGCCCTGGGAAAAGATAAGTCTGCAATTTTTAGGCTGGTGAGTTCCCTGGAGCAAAAAAGCCTTATAAAAAGAGTAGAATGTGGATGCGATAAGCGGAAAAACTATCTGGTGGTAACCAAAAAGGGCAATGAAGTTCTCCGGCAATATCAACAAATAGAATCGGGATTGATCAATGAGCTCAAACACGGTCTTACCGAACTGGAGATAGCTGTTTTGTATAAGGTGATCAATCGAATCAGAATAAATGCCGAAAAGTTATAGAAATATCCGTATTCTGTATCAGCAACGGTTGTATATTGTTGCTGAATCAACAATTTTTTTACTTAAAAACTTAACAACATGAATTAATATACAGATAGTATATTAATGTAATTTATTACTATTATCCGAAAACTAAAACAATCTGCAAAATATGAAAACAAGGTTTAGTTACAGAATTCATAGTTTGGTTATCTTTCTTGTGCTGACGGCTGCATGTTCCAGCAAACAGGAAGTTTCTGAGAAAATTGGTGAGTATTCCGTCATGGAGATCCATGCGGATTCGGTTACGCTCTATAAAGAATATCCTACCACGATTCAGGGTATCCAGACCGTGGAGATCCGTCCGAAAGTTGCCGGTTATATTGAGGAGATCCTTGTTGACGAAGGTGCTCACGTACGAAAAGGTCAGGTGCTTTTTCGCCTGAATGCCAACGATCTTGAAGCAACTGTACGTTCGTCCGAAGCCCAGGTAAAAGTGGCAGAGGCCCAGGTTGCAACGGCGAAAACCGACCTGAATAAAACCAGGCCGCTGGTCGAAAAAAACATTATCAGCAAGTTCGACCTTGAAACAGCCGAAGCAGCGCTGCAATCGTCCGAAGCCCAACTGGCACAGGCAAAGGCGAACCTGGCCAATGCAAAAGCGAATCTGGACTACACGATCATTACAAGTCCTGCCGACGGGAGCATCGGTACTTTTCCCTATCGTATAGGGAGCTTGGTGAGCAGTACCATTACCCAGCCGTTAACTTCCATTTCCAATACCAGCAGCATGTATGCTTATTTTTCAATGAATGAAAAAGAGTTTCTGTCGCTGTCAAAAAGCCTGGAAGGCAGGACTCTTCAGGAAAAACTTTCGTATATGCCTGATGTTGCTTTGATCCTGGCAGATAATTCGGTTTACGGGTATACGGGTAAAATAGAAACCGCCAGCAGCCTGGTGGATCAGGAGACGGGGTCTGTCAATATGCGGGCTACTTTTCCCAACCCGGAAGGACTATTGCAAAGCGGCAACAGCGGTACGGTACGTATCCCGCAGCATTACGATTCAGCGATCCTGGTCCCCCAGAATGCAACCTACGAAATACAGGGAAAACATTTTGTCTATGTTGTCGGTGCGGAGAATAAAGTACGCAACACCGAAATAGAAGTGATGGCAGGCGATCTGAAAAATTTGTATGTGGTTACCAGCGGTTTGAAAGTCGGAGACCAGGTGGTCGTCGAGGGAGTAAACTCCCTCCAGAATGATGTACCTGTTAAACCGAAATTAGTCAACATGAAGGATCTGGCAGGGGCAGCGACTTCCGAAGAAAATCAGGTTAAAAATTAAAATCAGAAATTATGTTCAGGAGATTTATAGAACGCCCGATTCTTTCATCGGTCATATCCATTATCATTGTCATTTTGGGGATACTGGGACTGATCTCCCTTCCTATTGAACAATACCCGGATATCGCCCCGCCCACTGTACTGGTAAGGGCTACCTATACCGGGGCCAATGCCGAAACCGTGCTGAAGAGCGTGGTCACACCCATCGAGGAGCAGATCAACGGGGTTGAGGACATGATCTACATGACTTCCACCTCCAGTAATGACGGAACAGGGGAGATTAATGTCTATTTCAAAACCGGGACTGATCCGGATATGGCCGCAGTGAATGTACAGAACCGGGTAGCCCTGGCCAACAGCCAGTTGCCTTCGGAAGTGACCCGTGCGGGGATCATGACGGTTAAACGTTCGCCCAGTATCCTGATTGTCTTTTCATTATACAGTGAAAACGGCGAATATGACGAAACATTCGTCACCAACTATGCCCAGATCAATGTCGTCCCCCGGATCAAGCGGGTGAACGGGGTTGGTGAAGCTTATGTTTTCGGATCCAAGGATTATTCCATGCGCATCTGGCTGAAGCCGGACGTTATGGCTGCCTATAAGCTGATCCCTTCCGATGTGACGGCAGCTCTGGAAGACCAGAACCTGGAGGCTGCGCCGGGCCGTCTCGGCCAGATGAATGATCAGAGCTACGAATATATTCTGAAATACAAGGGACGTCTGGAACAGCCTGCTGAATTTGAAAATATCGTCATTAAGGCTGATGCGAACGGAAATGTTCTGCGGCTGAGGGATGTCGCCCGGGTGGAACTGGATGCCCTGGACTACAGTACTACCGGCTCATCCATGGGCCAGCCCGGTGTTGCCGTCGCTGTTTTCCAGACCGCCGGATCCAATGCCAGGGATGTGATTAATAATTGTAAAGACGTCTTGAACGAAGCCTCCAAATCCTTTCCTCAGGGGATGAAATATGAATTCATGATGGATTCCAATGAATTTCTGGATGCCTCCATCAATAAAGTTATTCATACCCTTTTGGAAGCGTTCATCCTCGTATTTATTGTCGTGTTTATTTTCCTTCAGAACTTCCGTACCACGCTTATCCCGCTTCTTTCCGTGCCGGTATCCATCGTGGGGACATTCTTTTTCCTGAATCTTTTCGGGCTCACCATTAACCTGCTGACCCTGTTCGCACTGGTGCTGGCCATCGGGATCGTGGTGGACGATGCCATTGTGGTGGTGGAGGCGGTCCATGCCAAGCTGGAGCAGGGAACAAAAACGGCCAAGGCAGCGGCTGTTTCGGCCATGGGCGAGATCTCGGGAGCCATTGTTTCCATCACCCTGGTCATGGCAGCCGTGTTTGTTCCGGTAACCTTTATCACGGGGTCGTCCGGCGTGTTTTACAAAAATTTCGGGATCACGCTGGCTATAGCTATTGTTATTTCGGCAGTTAATGCTTTGACATTAAGCCCGGCGCTTTGCGCAATCTTCCTGAAGCCGCACCAAGATGAGGACGGGAATCATAAGAAAGGGGTACTGCAGCGTTTTTACGGTTATTTTAATATCGCCTTCGGGGCCATGACCCAAAAATACAGGAAAGTGACCGGATTCTTCGTGAACCGGAAAATCCTGGCTGCGGGAATTATCGTTGTTTTTGCCTTTATCCTGGTACTGCTGATGAAAACCACCCCCTCCGGGTTTATTCCCGATGAAGATGCCGGTAAACTGATGGTTGACATTTCCATGCCCCCGGCTACCTCCCTGGAAAAAACCCGGGAAGTGGTTGAAAAAGTGGACCGGATCCTGACCAATGCGCCGGAAGTAAAAAGCCGGACCACGATCAACGGTTATTCGCTGATCAGCGGGGCAGGAAGTTCCTACGGAACAATAATATGTGCCCTGCAACCCTTCGAAGAACGGGAAGGAGAAGGGCAGGATCTGACCAGTGTGATCGGCAAGCTGCAGCAGAAAACCGCCGGTATTAAAGAGGCGAATATTCTTTTTATACAACCCCCCATGGTTACCGGTTTTGGTCTCTCCGGCGGGTTTGAAATGAAGCTGCAGGATAAAACCGGGGGTGATGTCAAGAAGTTCGAACAGATCAGTAACCAGTTCCTGGCCCGGCTGAACCAACGTCCGGAGATCCGGTATGCCTATACCTCATTCAGCACCCGGTTTCCCCAGTACCGGATCGATGTGAATGCGGCACGCTGTGCGCAGTCCGGCCTGGGCGTTAGCACGGTTTTATCAGCCCTGCAGGGGTATATCGGCGGGTATTACGCCTCCGACTTCAACCGCTTCGGGAAGCAGTACCGGGTCATGATGCAGGCCTCGCCCGAATACCGGGGAAATCCCGAGGACCTGAACCAGATGTTTGTCCGTACCGGGAACGGGGAAATGGCTCCCATAGCTGAATTCATGACTTTAACAAGAGTGTACGGGCCGGAAGCGATGACGCGTTTTAATCTGTATACTTCCATCGAAGTAACTGGAGCCCAGAACCCGGGCTACAGTACCGGGGATGCCATTAACGCCATCCGGGAAGTTACTGACAGGACGCTGCCGATGGGGTACGGGTACGAATTCTCCGGCCTGACAAGGGAAGAGGTCACTGCCGGCAGCCAGTTTGTCTATATCATTATTCTTTGCGTGATCTTTGTGTATTTTCTGCTGGCGGCCCAGTATGAAAGTTTCCTCATGCCGTTATCCATCCTGTTCTCTTTACCGGTCGGTATTGCCGGCTCCTTTATCTTTGCACGTTTGATAGGCGTTTCCAACAACATTTATTTCCAGATCTCGCTGATCATGCTGATCGGCCTGCTGGGCAAAAATGCGATCCTGATCGTCGAGTATGCCCTGCAGCGCAGGCATGCGGGCATGACCATTGCTCAGTCGGCTATTGAGGGGGCTACCGCCCGTTTGCGCCCGATCCTGATGACTTCGATCGCCTTTATTGTCGGCCTGCTTCCCTTGCTTGGCGGAGGTGTTAATGCCAACGGGAACCATGCGATCGGCATCGGCGCTATCGGAGGCATGCTTGTGGGCACCTTTGTCGGCATCCTGGTAATACCGGCCATGTATGTGATTTTCCAGATTCTCCAGGAAAAAGTAAAAAAAGTAGAGACAGAGGAAATTTCCAATCTCAACACCCTTGAATAATGCATTACAGGAAAAACGAATACAGATTATGAGAACGATTCTATTCAAAAATACCATCCTGGTTACAGGGATAGCAGCAATGCTGCTGTCCTGTAATTCCACCAGGCATTTTCATAAGGAAACGGTCGATACCGAAAATCTTTACGGTGATACGGTCGCTGACGATTCAACAACGATGGCCGATACTCCCTGGCAGGAGCTATTTGCCGATCCCTATTTGCAGGATCTGATCAGTGAAGGGCTGGATAATAACCCCGACCTTCAAATCGCTGTTTATCAGGTAATGGAGGCCGAGGCTTATTTCTCGCAAAGCAAAGCTTCTTTTTATCCGACCCTGGACGTGGGAGCGACAGCAGCTTACGTTCGCAACTCGAAAGACCTTTATCCTGCCGGGCCCCGTGATTATGAAGATTACCAGCTGGCGGCCCAGTCCAGTTGGGAAGTGGATATCTGGGGTAAATTGCGGAGTTCCAAACGGGCTGCCTACGGCGACCTGCTGGCAAGCGATGCCGGAAAGAAGGTTGTGCAAACGCGCCTGGTAGCCAATATCGCTTCCGCTTACTATACCCTGATGGCGCTCGACGACCAGCTTGCCGTAACCCGGCAAACGGTAAAAAACTACATTGACCTGGTTGAGACGATGAAGGCATTAAAGGAAAACGGTCAGGTGACGGGTGCCGCCGTGGTGCAAACCGAGGCCAACCTTCATGCAGCCGAAGTCTCCATCCCTGATCTGGAACAACAGATCCGTGAAACACAAAACACGCTTTGTATCTTGTTGGGACGCACTCCCGGTAACATTGAACGGGGAGCGCTGGAAGACCAGAAAAAGGTTGCCCTGCTTCAAACAGGCGTTCCTTCGCAGTTGCTGGACAACCGGCCTGATGTAATGCAGGCCGAATACCAGGTGATGAGCGCTTTTGAAATAACCCGCAACGCCCGTTCGTACTTTTACCCGGCACTGACCATCACGGCCTCGACCGGATTCGAGTCCGGGAAACTGCATGAATTGCTTGATCCCGACCAGTTCATAGCCAATGTGCTTGGCGGACTGTCAGCTCCCCTTTTTAATAAACGGGCAAATGCCACCCGGTTGAAGGTATCCAGAGCCCAGCAGGAAGAAGCGCTGATCAACCTGCGGAATGTGCTGCTCACTGCAGGGCAGGAGGTGAACAATGCAATGGGGTCGTACGAATCGGCAGAAAAAAAGACCGTTTTCCGTCAGCAACAGTTGAATGCGCTGCAATTGTCTGTCGAATACACGGAAGAGTTGCTGACATACGGCTCGGCTGATTATACCGAAGTGCTTACCGCACGGCAAAGTTTGCTTGCAGCACAATTAAACGATGTAGATGACCGTTTACAACAGTTCAATGCCGTGGTGTCTCTTTACCGGGCGCTCGGAGGCGGCTGGAAGTAATTGGGAAGGATATATCCGTCAGTTTTCTGCTTGACCGTCTGTTATAACTATTTGCATTTGATGGAATTCGTGCAATTTCTTGAAGAACATAATATTCCGGCAGCCTTGCTTGAAGAAATCGATCGGGTTTCAAGCAGGAAGAAAGTATTAAAGAATACGCAATTGCTTCTTCCGGGAGAATATTCGAAAAGAATTTTCTTTTTTGAAAAGGGACTTGCACGGATCCATTATTATCTGGAAGAAAAGGATGTTACACAATATTTTTTAAAAGAGAATGATGCTTACTGCTCTGTTGAGACTATCTTTTACGGTAAGCCGTCTCATTATGGTTTGGAATTACTTGAAGATAGCACCCTAAAGGTAATTGAATATGAAAAATTAGCTGATTATATGGACCGTTCCGTTGATTTAAACCGGCTTATGCGGACGATGACGGTTAATACAATGCTTGCTTTCAGCGACAGAATAGACAGCATTCAGTTTCATTCGGCCCGGGAACGGTATAATTATATGGTCAAGAGACATCCTGATATCTTGTTGCGGGCCCCGTTAGGTCATATTGCTTCTTATCTTGGAATTACTCCCCAGACGTTAAGTGTAATTCGTGCCGGCTCATGTAAATGAGCAAAACAAGCACGGGGTATTTGTATAAAGTGGTGTTGTTTATTCCGGCAGACTGTTTTTTTAAGATAGCTTAAAAATTATTATCAAAAGCTTTGCGAACTTTGAAATGCATGCAGCAACCATTAGGAATTAGGATTAAATTTAGAATGAAAAAGAATCTCAGAACGGTAAACTGGAATGTCACGGCCATGCAGGTTTTGCTACCTGCATGGCTTTTTGCCAGCTTAAAGAGAATAGGGTTATGACTGTGTCACAAATTTTATCGAATGTACATAAAGTCCAGAAATATCTGGGCAAAAGAGGAGAAGTTTCGGTCGGTGAGTTAAGAAACCGGCTCAAGCTTGGCGAACAGGATGTTTGCCTTGCGTTGGGGTGGATGGCTTGTGAAAACAGAATCTATCTAAGAAAGTTTGATGATGAATTGTTCGTGATGACCTGATTGGAGTCCGGTGGTTTTTCAAACATATATATAAACCTGGCAAATTACAGATTCAATTAAACTTTTCTTTTCACTTTCCATTTTTGCCAGGTTTTTCTTTTTTCAAACAGTGCTGACAAGAATAAGGTACCGGCCCACCTGTTCGGTTATGCTATTTGAATCAAAATTTGCATAAAATGATTAAAAACAAGATTGGTATAAATGCCGGGAAAATCTGGCTATTCCTGGATCAGAACGGTGAAAGCAGTATTGCTGAAGTAATGAAATCGTTGGCAATGAGTAGTGCTGATGTCCGGATGGCATTGGGGTGGCTTGCACGAGAGGATAAAGTCTATTTTTTTAATAAGAAAAACGGCTACGGGGTGGTACTGCAGCATTAAGGCATTGATGCAATATCCATGATATCGGATTTTTGGCAGACAAAAGCCCGGTAATCGATTTTGTTTTGTTCTTCTGTTTTTTTGTTATCATTCATAATGAACGCCTTTGTGAAGTACAGATTTCTTATAATTCTCGGTATTGATTTAATTCTGTTCGTTTTCCGGCTCAGTAGTGCACTGCATGACCCGATGCCTCTGAAAAGTGACGAAGCACAATACTGGTTGTGGTCCAGACATCTGGATTGGTCATATTATTCCAAACCCCCGCTGATTGCGTGGGTTAATTATCTTTCGACCATGCTGCTGGGAAATACCGTTATCGGAATCAGGATTAACGCTATGCTTATCGGATTTATGCTTCCTCTTATCCATTATGCTCTTGCAAAGAGGCTGTTTCAAGATGAAAAAGTGATCTTCTGGTCGGTTATCGTCTTGTTTGTATTACCTCACTATCATTTTATTTCAGGAATATTTATGACCGATTCCCTTGTCCTTTTGTTTTGGTCGTTAAACATGTTGCTGTGTTTATACGCCTTACAGAAGAATAAATTAATTTACTGGGTTTTGTCGGGAGTCACCCTGGGGTTGGGAATAATCAGTAAATATACAATGATCTTATGGGTTCCGGTCTTTGTGCTTGTTGGCCTGATATGTAAAAGAAATCTGTTAAGGTTGTCCGGGTTCCGCCTTTCCCTTTTTATTGCTTTTCTCATTTGCTTGCCGGTTTTAATCTGGAATCTGTCACAAGATTTTGTCGGAGCAAAGCATATTTTTGGATTGGCAGGAGCCTACAGACAACATGGAAACTGGGGGCGCTCCGTTGAGCGGATCATTGAATATGTAGGAGGCCAGATTTTGTGTATCTCACCCTTCTTTGTGCCGGCTTGTTACCGGGTATACAAAAAGTGGAAAAACAAGGAGTTAAACCCGGACCATCAGTCAATTGGTCTTCTTTTTGTCCCTTTGCTGGCCGTTTGGGCGTTTTTTCTGGTACTTTCAATACAAAAAAACGAGGTGAACTGGACATTTTTCGCATTTACTTCTCTTCCTCTGTTGATCGGATATTCCCTGGTCCGGTATTTTAACATGAAACAACGCCTGGTTTGTACAGGGATCACAGCTTTATTGGTTTTCATGATCCATTCTCCATGGATTTTTGACAGCCTGGGATTAACGAAAATGTATCCGCCGGAAATAGACATGTGCCGGAAACAGACTGCCTGGGACAAACTTGGGGGGAAAGTTACAGACATTATGAAGGGGAAGAACAGTGATAATATTTTTATTTTCAGTGACAGTTACCATGTTGCTTCCGAGCTGTCATTTTACGTAGACGGCAACCCACAAACATACTGTGTCAACAACGGACGAAGGATGAACCAGTTTGATATCTGGCCGGGAATTGATCAATTCGAAAACAAACAGTATGACGCCATATATGTAAGCTACAATCCATTACCTGAGTCAATAAGCATGTCTTCAGACGAGATCCGGTTTGTCAGTAAGCAGGAACGAATATACAGGGGTAAAAAGGTCAAAGCTGATTTGAATATTTATTATTTGAAGAACTTTCACGCTATTGATGAAAAGCAGCCGACGAAGTTTTGATTCCCGTTTCCTATTTTAATAAACTCTATCGCTTCATTGTTCTAGCAGAAAATAATGGTCCTGCACGGTGCCCGTCGTGAGGAACAAGTTTCACCTTTATTTTTCCTCCGTTAACTGTTAATTTATCCGGTATTTCGTAATATTTATAAAAGAACTCACCCGGTTTATCATTCGAAATATTTTCGGTAGCAATTTTAGTATCGTCAATAAAAATATCGAATGTACGCGAACCCGGGAATCCGCCCCAATATTCGAATGCAAGTTCCATAGGTTGTCCTGCATAAACGCCCATTTCAAAAGAGAACCAACCGCCACGATCGGCTTCGCGGTAGTGTTTGTGTTTAAACTCGTTAACCCAGGCTTTTTTATCTTTGTAATTATGATTACGCTCCGGTTGCATTTCCCCCAACTGAAAGAAGTCGATGGTCATTTTATCCATTTTCTTATTTTTCCTCTGGCTGGTTTTGTATTCTTCTTCGTATTGATTCCACTGTTGAGAATTAAATAAATCGAAATAGACAGAGTACCTTCGATCATGCGTTTCAAAAAACGGCTTGAATTCCACATCCCGTGGGCGGCCTACATCTTTAGTTTCAATGGTATTTACTTTCCCAGGAACCGGTTCAGCCCAATCTTCCGGATTTCTATCCTCTGTCATAATCACCGGAACATAAAGCGGATCTGAAGCTTTAGGATCATCAACAGGGCCTAAGTCTCCGGCCAGAACCATAGGGCCGTACATCAATGCAACACGGTTTTCATCGTCGGGCATGCTTTCCAAACGTTCGGTAAACGGGAACTTAGCTTCCACCTTATCGCCATTCTTCCATTTCCGATGAATGCCTACAAAACTTGATGGCTTTTCATTTACCTTTACCGGCTTACCGTTAACACTTATTTCAATACCTTTTTCAGCCCAGTACGGATAGCGAATCTGGATAGTGAGTTCAACAGAGTTTTCGCAGGCAAACTCAAGTGTTATTCCCTGTTCGTCGGGATATTTGGTTTGTTGGGTAACCACCAGTCCTTTTTCTTTCCAGGTTAATACAGAAGAGATAAACTGGCTTACAAAAAGCTCGTCGTTATTGTGAAAAAAAATGTTCCGACTATATTTCGAGTGATTTTCCATACCTGTTCCCACACAGCACGTAAACCAAAAAGGATTTTGATATACCTTATGGCCTCCCATTTCGAGAGAAAGGTTGTAGATTACATGTCCTGTCTCAGGATGTTGCGACGACAAAATATGATTAAACAAAGCACGTTCATAAAAATCGGCCACTTTCGGATCGGCATCCCACATAAACAAATGCCTCGAAAGTTTTAGCATATTATATACATTACATGTTTCTGTTGTCCCGTCACTCAGGCGGTTGCGTAATGTATCTGCCGGACCAAAATACTCATGATCGCAGTTCCCTCCTGTTACGTAAGAATGATGATTTACCACCCTGTCCCAAAAGAATTCGGAAGCAGTACGATCATTCGCATTTCCGGTTAATTCATAGCGGCGTGCAGTTCCAACCAGTTTCGGAATTTGCGTATTTGCATGTTTACCGGGTAAAACATCAACATGGTGTGCCAGCGAATCGAGAATAGCTTTATGGTGAAAAATGTGCGACATGTCCAGGTATTTTGTCTCGCCGGTCTCGGCATACAATTCTGCCAGCGATTCATTAATTCCACCATGTTCGGTATTTAGCATTTGCTGAATTTGGTCGTCATTCAAATCTTTTACAACGGAATAAATCCAATCGGCAAATTTCAGGTTAACCTCCAGCGCTTTTTCTATTCCACAAAGCTCATATGCATCATTCAGTCCGGCCATTACTTTGTGCATGGTATAAAATGGCGACCAGAGTCCGTTCATGTCAAATCCACGCGAACGAATCTCTCCTTTGGCTACCTGTTCCTCAAGAATCTTTTTCCCGTCCGTAAATGCACCAATATATCCGTCGCCATCGGCTTCCTGGCATTCCGCCAATTCATCGACAATGTATTTGGCACGCCGCAAAAACTCTTCATTCCCGGTGGTTTTATACATCATACAAATAGCCGACATGTAGTGTCCTAAACTGTGGCCGGCCAGGGTTCCTGCTTCCCATCCTCCGTAATTTTCCGCTTTCGGTTCCAACCCGGCTCCTATTCTGAATTTTGCTAGAAAACGGTCAGGTTCGTAATTCAGCAATGATTTCACATTTAGTTCGGTTGCATGTTTAAACGGACCATCCAATAGTTTTACATCTTCTATTTTGAATGGTAAAGCCCGAAATTTCACAACTTCAGGACCACCGGTTTCGACCTTGGGTTTTGCAGTTTGTGTTTTACATGCTGAAATCATGGATACTATCAATATCAGCATAAAATAAATAAAGGCATTCTTCATTTGTTTATTTTCTTAATTTTTAATGGTCAGATGCGATTTACTATTTACAAATAATCATGCTCGTGTGTGAGTTAATGATTATTTACTCATGGACATTTCATTGATTCATTTTAACAGGATATTTACTCAGTGTATAAATTCGATGCGCTATGACAAGACGGACTTGCCTCAAAATCAGGAAAATACCGGCTTACAATTTCATATAAATCAGGATCGTATTTTTTCATATCATCGCGGGTATTTACCCAGTTGTGTTTCCCGTCAGGCTTTTCAACTTCAGCATTTACATTAAACCAGTTTTGCACACCTTCGGCCCAATACTCCCAAATGTTGGTCGCTGCGTAGGTATTTTTATATTTCCCTTGTGTTATTGCTGCATCAAGCTTTCCCTGCAGCAAATCGTTAAAAGTAGAATCAATAGGCATGATTCCAACACCATGAATGGTATGAGAAAATTCGTGAATTAAAATGTCTTCAGCGTGATATTTATCAATCTGGTAGCAAAGTAAATTTTCTTCAGCACAGGTTGTTAATGGCAATCGCATTGTTCCACCCAATCCACGTGCACGTACATCCCAATTTAATGATGTATCATTAACCAAACAGGCGTGTTCGGGAATATCGGTAGTTCCTTCGTAACGTGCCATAATTCCAACTCGGGTGTTTACTTTTACCATCT
>JBFWIL010000030.1:0-16038 GCA_050256015.1 Mangrovibacterium sp.
AAACAATCTGATCCGGAACACCGCTCACCGGGCCTTTATGCTCATGGCCCTGATCGGACTGGTTTGCTTTCTCATCTCCGCCCTGCTGTTTTTCCGGTACCCTGGGTATATCTTCAAGCCAATTACCATGCAGGCCGAAGCAAAAACCAATTTTATTGCCACAATCTCCCACGAACTGAAGACCCCGCTTTCCTCCATGCGCCTCAACCTGAAACTTCTGGAAGACACACGCATCGGCAGCCTGAACCCGGAGCAGAAAGAGCTCGTACTGGCCATAAAGGAAGAAAGTCGGAAAATGGCTGCTATCACTTCCGAACTTCTGGATCTGTCACAGATAGAGACCGGCAACATTCTGTTGAATTTTCAGCCCGTTTCGTCCACAGAGATCATCAGTTATGTCAAAGATACGGCCCTGAAACAAGCCGCAAACAAACAGATACGGATCAATTTTTCCGTTCCCTCGCAATTGCCTGAAATATACTGCGATTCGGAAAAAACCGCCTGGGTACTGCTCAACATGTTAAACAATGCCATTCAGTATTCACCAGAAGGCTCAATGGTTGAGCTTGAAGTCAGTCACCAGGAGGAAGCCGTACGCTTTATGGTTCGCGATTATGGCATCGGCATCGAAGAACGTTACCAGCAGCAGATCTTTGAGCGTTATTTTCGGGTACCAGGCTCCGGCCGGAAAGGAACCGGATTGGGTCTGGCTATCTCCAGGGAATTTATCCGCAAGCAAAACGGTCACATCTGGGTAGAAAGCACACCGGGAGAAGGAAGCAGGTTTTTCTTTGAACTGCCGGTATACGGCAACTTTTCCGGCACGCAGGAGAAAAGATAAATAACATAAATCATTTAATCCGGGCTGTTCTCTGCTTCACAAAACGCGGTCAGGCAATCATGAATTTCAGTACCCTTTCCCATATAACCAGTAAAATTCTGCTTATCACGGCATGTGCTATGTGTTGCTGCATACCGGTTGCATTAATCTACCACGAACCGATGTCTCCTTTCTTCAGGTCAGCCATCCTTATCGGCATACCGGCAGGTCTCATCCGGATCATGAAAAGAGGCAACCGGCCGGAATCCCCGGGTCGTCATGGGGCTTACCTGGTTGTCAGCCTGGCTTGGATCATCCTGTCGCTGGCCGGCACATTACCTTACCTGCTGAGCAAATCCATCCCAGGCTTTACGGATGCACTGTTTGAATCAGTATCGGGTTTTACCACAACCGGTTCCTCCATACTCACCGACATCGAAATTCTGCCCAAATCAATCCTTTTCTGGCGAAGCATGACACACTGGATGGGCGGCATTGGCATTATCGTCCTGGTCATCGTGATCATGCCTTCGCTGAATATCGGCGGCTACAACCTGTTTACACTCGAATCATCCCTGCAGGAAAAAATTCAGCCACGCATCCGTTCGGTCGGAAAACGGATTCTGCTCATTTACCTCATGCTTACGCTCCTGGAAATCCTTTTTCTGCTGGCAGGAGGCATGAACCTTTTTGACAGCATGTGCCATGCATTCGGAACGGTGGCCACCGGCGGTTTTTCCACAAAAAACAACAGCATTGCCGGATATTCCCCTTATATCCAGTATGTGGTTATGCTATTCATGTTGCTGGCCGGCACCAACTTTCTGATCCATTATTACCTGGTAAAACGGGAGTTTACCAAAATACGGAAGAATGAAGAATTGTGGTTTTATCTTTCCGTTATCGGCATTGCGGGTTTGGTCATAACCGCAAGTCTGTATTACCGTACCGGGAAAAACGGAGAACAGGCTTTCCGCGATTCCTTTTTCCAGGTTATTTCCATCGTCACCTGTACAGGCTTTGCAACAGCGGATTATCAGCTATGGCCGTCTACCGCAAAAATACTGATCTTCATCCTCCTGTTTGCCGGAGGGAGTACCGGTTCCACAGCCGGTGGCATCAAGATGGCCCGGCATCTGCTGGCGCTAAAAAATATCAGCATGGCCTTCCGCAAACAGATCGCGCCCCATGCCGTACTTCCCCTGAAAATTAACGGAAAACCCGTCGGGCCAGACGACAACAACGCTATCCTCTCTTTCGTCCAGCTATACCTGCTGCTCTTTCTGTCCGGCGGACTGGCACTGATGCTAACCGGCACAGACAAGATGACCGCATTCAGTGGCATTGCCACAGCCATGGGCGGTATAGGTCCCGGATTCGGGAGCATCGGACCGGTCAGCAATTTTGCCGGTTTGTCCCGGCTGGCCAAACTCATCCTGTCAGCCTTCATGCTACTGGGACGGCTTGAAATCTACACCCTCCTGATGCTCTTCACCCCCTGGTTCTGGAAAAAATAAACTAAGGCCGAAACAACAACCGCCCGCGAAACATGCGTCCCACCACACGAACCGCAAGACGACGGGAGATAAGACGAGACGACTGGGCCATCAGGTAATTGAACACCCCCCCGGTAGTCCTGTAGTTCTTCCCCTTCAGAAAAGCCCGCAGCCCTTCCCGGGCCACCCGCTCCGGAGCAGTCAGCGACAGTCCTTTGGTACACATATGCGCCTCCTCCCAAAAACGGGTTTTTGTATACCCCGGACAAACCGCCGTAACCGTAATGCCCCGCCTGCGATATTCCTCATAGAGAGCTTCGGAAAAACTAAGGACAAAAGCCTTGCCCGCCCCGTAAACGGCAAAATACGGACAGGGCTGAAAAGCAGCAGTCGAAGCAATATTGATCACCCCACCTTCTCCCTTTTCCAGCATGGCAGGCAGCAGCAGGTAGGTCAGTTTCACCAAAGCGCTCAGATTAAGCTGCATCATCTGCTCATAAACCTCCATTTCCTCATCCAGAAAGCCGGCCCACTTCCCGAAACCGGCATTATTGACCAGCATATCCACCCGGTGTCCTTCCCGGCCCAGCCGCCCCGCAAGTTGTTCGGGGGCACCGGAAGCAGTCAGGTCGGCCGGAACGACCCAAACCTCCGTTCCCTCATAATCCGACCGTAACCGGCCGGCCAGGGCTTTTAACCGGTCAGCGGAGCGGGCCGTAAGGATAAGCCGGCACCCCCGCCGGGCCAGCTCGCAGGCAAAGGCCTCGCCAATGCCCGAAGAAGCACCTGTAATCAGTGCTGTTTTCCCCAAAATGCTTTTATTCACCTGTTTGTTTTTATAGAATCACCTTCTTGTACGATAAGCTTTACCATGCTCGTTTCAGGCCTGCTATTGATGTTATGTCCATGCATACTAACGCACGCCTGCACCTGTTTTCAGGATCATATCCGTTTTCGGCACAGTCTGCGCCCTGCCCCCCTCAACACCTTTGCATCCGGATTGCCCCGATATGTGCACCGCCCCCCGATAAGACCAGAGCCACCTGCTTGTCCTATAGTCCGTAATTTGTTCTCTCAAATATAGAACAACAAATCAATTATTCCGCTCAAAATGGTAAATTTGATGAACGGACTTACCCCGAAACCGTTCAGGCATAATCCGGGAAAACAGAAATAAAACAAAAAACAATGAACAAGCAAACCAACACCTCCGGCAACCGGCGCAAGAGCTTTTCCGTTCCAGGAAACACCGTACGTACCGGCATGGATAAGGACACCCTGAAGCAAGCCATTACCGAGCACCTGTTTTTCCAGCAGGGAAAGACTCCGGAATCGGCCACGCTGAACGACATGTACCTGGCCGTTTCCTATGCCGTGCGCGACCGGCTGCTGCAGCACGAACAGCAAACCATCGACTCCGTTCTAAATGACCCGGATATACGGATGGTCAGTTACATGTCTGCCGAGTTTCTCATGGGTCCCCAGCTGGGAGCCAACCTGATCGACCTGGATATTATGCCCGAAATGGAACAGGCCATCCGGGAACTGGGCTACGAATTGAAACAAATCATGGACCAGGAAGAAGAACCCGGACTGGGGAACGGCGGACTGGGACGGCTGGCAGCCTGTTATATCGACTCGCTGGCCAGCCTGCAGATCCCGGCACTGGGATACGGCATCCGCTATGAGTTCGGCATCTTCGACCAGGAGATCCGCAACGGCTGGCAGGTAGAAATCACAGACAAGTGGCTGCACAAGGGCAATCCTTGGGAAATAGCCCGGCCCGAATATAAAATAAAGGTCGGATTCGGCGGACATACGGAAAGTTACACCGACCGGCAGGGCAGATTACTCCACCGCTGGATTCCCGCCCAGATGGTCAACGGCATCCCTTACGACACACCCGAAATGGGCTACCAGGTACCCTCCTGCAATTTTCTCCGCCTGTGGAAGTCGGAAGCCGTGGAATCATTCGACTTTTCTTCCTTCAATCACGGCGATTACCTGAGAGCGGTGGAAGAAAAAATGGAGTCGGAAAACATAAGCAAAGTACTTTATCCCAACGACGAAACAGATCAGGGAAAGGAACTCCGGCTCAAACAGCAGTATTTCTTCGTTTCCTGCTCTCTGCAGGACATGATGCGCATGCACCTGATTTTTGGCGGGAAACCGGAGAATTTTCACCATCGCTGGGCCGTCCAGCTCAACGACACCCATCCATCCCTAGCAGTAGCCGAACTGATGCGGCTGCTGCTCGACGAATCGCTGCTGGACTGGGATACGGCCTGGAAAGTCACCTGCCGGACCATGAGCTACACCAACCACACCCTTCTGCCCGAAGCGCTTGAGAAATGGCCCCTGCAGCTCTTCGGCAATCTGTTTCCCCGTCTGCTGGAAATTATTTACGAAATTAACCGGCGCCTGCTGCTGCAGGTAGCCGGAAAATTCCCGGGCGATGCCGACCGGTTGCGACGCATGTCGCTCATTGACGAGACGGGTAATCGTTTTGTGCGCATGGCCAACCTGGCCTGCGCCGGAAGTTATGCCGTGAACGGGGTGGCCGAGCTGCACACCGAGCTGTTAAAAAAACAGGTCCTGCATGACTGGGTGGAAATGTATCCCGACCGCTTTTTCAATGTCACCAACGGGGTCACCCCGCGACGTTTTCTTGTGCTTAGCAATCCCGAACTGAGCCGGCTCATTACAGAAGCCATCGGCAGCAGTTGGCCCGGAAACCTGGAAGAACTAAGGAAACTCCGCTCTTATGCCAACGATCCGGCCTTCCGGGAGAAATTCCGGGAAGTCAAGCTGCAAAACAAAAACAGGCTGGCCAAACTGATTCTGGAACGAACCGGAATCCGGGCAGATCCGTCATCTTTGTTCGACATTCAGGTGAAACGCATCCATCAGTACAAGCGGCAGCACCTGAATGTACTTCACATCCTTACCCAGTATCTGCGCATCAAAAACAATCCCGACATAAAAATAGTGCCCCGTACGTACCTTTTCGGAGGCAAGGCAGCCCCGGGATATTACATGGCCAAACTGCTGATCCGGCTTATTACGGCCACCGGCGAACTGGTCAACAACGACCCCGATGTGCGCGACCGGATCAAGGTGGTTTTCTTCCCCGACTTCAACGTCACCAATGCCCAGCCCATTTATCCCGCTGCCGACCTGTCCGAGCAGATTTCCACGGCAGGCAAGGAAGCCAGCGGAACAGGCAACATGAAACTAGCCATGAACGGGGCCCTGACCATCGGGACACTCGACGGAGCCAACATTGAAATCCGCAGGGAGGTTGGCGAAGAGAATTTCTTCCTGTTCGGACTCACCGCAGAACAGGTGGAAGAAACCAAACGCAGGGGTTATGATCCGTCTTTCATCTATGCCAACAACCCGGAACTCCGTTCCGTAATCGATCTGATCGGCTCCGGAATGTTCTCAGGCGGCGACCGCGAACTGTTCCGGCCCGTTACCGAAAGTCTGCTGGGCCCGGATCCCTTTATGCTAATGGCCGACTATCCGCTGTATGTAGCCTGTCAGGAACTGGTTTCCGAGACCTGGGAAAACCCGCAGGAATGGAATCGGAAAGCTATCCTGAACGTAGCCGGCATGGGCAAATTTTCCTCTGACCGGTCCATACGCGATTACTGTGAAAACATCTGGAAAATAAAACCCGTCGAAACATACCCGTAGTCCGGAACGGGAAAAAAAATCAATCCGTACGAACTAAAAACAACGATAGCCGATATCCGGCAGACTGGAATACCAGCGATGGCGGTTTTGACGGACGATGGAATCAGTTTTTGAATTTGTAAAGACCTTACAAGTTGAATTTAGTATTTCCCACTCTTCAGTAGTCAATTTTTCTACTTCTGTGTGCCAATTATGTGCCAATAAAATTGGCACATAATTGGCACACAAGCATAGCAATTCTCTCATCAGCCAGTTGTTTCCCAAGCTGGTGAAAAATAGTTTATTGTTTTTTTTTCATAAACGGGTTACACGGCTCAATAGTAAAAATTGTCTTACCTTCCAAAGGATTATGATCAAGGAGATAGCTCTTTCGGTGAAAATAAAGGTCAAGCGCATTCAATTTATTATCAGATGGAAGACAAACAAGTCCGTGAACCTTGCTCTTATCCGTGCTGAAAACAACCAGGTCAAGCTTTGACCAGTCCATCTCCCTGGTACATTGTGCCAGTTCGATATGAGGAATTACTGTTCCGTCCCTGACCAGCAGGACAACAGGAATGTTCCCGGCCCGGATACTATTCCAGCCTTTATCGTACACTTTTCCAGTCTGGTAATCGATCCATTTTCCTCCGGGAAGATAAACATCACGTGCCGGTACATTTTCAAATAAAGGAGCGACCAACATGTCCGAACCCAAAAGATATTCATCGTCAATCATCCAGGAACCGGCATCATGCGGAAATTCAACGAATAAGGCCCTGACCATGGGCAAGCCCTTTTCAGTGCAGACCTTGGCCTGTGCATAGATATAGGGCATTAACCGGTAGCGCAGGTTATCGGCTCTGCGAAAAGCATTCTCAAAGTCCTTCCCGTAAGCCCAGGGTTCTTTGGGAGGCTCACCATGGCAACGGCTGTGCGAGCTCAACAATCCGAAGGGTAGCCATCGGCGGTACAGATCTTCTGGAGTTTTCTGTACAAATCCGCCAATATCATGGCTCCAGAATGCAAAGCCTGACAAGCCCAGAGACAAACCGCCCCTCAGGGTGGCAGCCATCGCCGTGTTGCTGTTGGCAGCATCGCCGCCCCAGTGCAGCGGATAACGCTGACTGCCGGCCCATGCACTTCGTGCCCAGATGATATGTTCGCCGGTAACCTGATGAATCCCGTCATGAGCTGCCTTATTGTAGCGCAGGGGATAAAGGTTATGCTCGTAAAAACCGGTACGACCATTGGCATAAATACCATTTAAAGGTACCGCTTCACCAAAGTCGACTTTTATAGCGCCAACCCCCATTTTTAACAAGTCTGCCAGTTTTTCCTGGTACCATTTTACGGCATCCGGATTGGTAAAATCAAGCATGGCATCCTCTGCCGTAAGATTCCCTTTGGCATCTTTGATATAAAGTCCTTCCTGCACAATTTCCGGGAAAAGTTTATTTTTAGGGACAAAGTAGGGTAACTGCCAGAGACAAATATGAAAACCATCATCTCCCAAGTCCTCAATCATCTTTTCAGGATGCTCAAAACGGGATGTCGAAAACTGGTAATCACACCGCCAGTCTGTTTCAAACCATCCCGTATCAAAATGGATCACATCTGCCGGTATTTTATCCTTTCGCAAATGAGCAGCCACCTCATACCCCTGCTTTTCCGAATTATAGGTAATCCGGCTCATCCACAGGCCGAACGACCATAGTGGTGGCATGGATGCTTTGCCCGTCAGATCAGTATATTCATCAAGGATCGCTTTGGGTTCTCCAAGAAAGATAAACAGATCGAGCTGATCATCGCCGGTCATCAAGGTACTGACCCCGCCGAACGAAGCCCCGAAATCGCAGGTTACAGGCGCGGATGTATGTATGAACATGCCATAACCGCGACTGCTCATGAAAAAGGGAACGGGCTTGTACATCGCCTCATTTTGAGTTCCGTTGGCATCATCCGCATAAAGTACTACCCGTTGGCCACGCTTATTGAAGTTCTTGAACGACTCTCCGCAGCCAAAGATCTTCTCACCGGGCGACAGCGTAAAGGATGCTGCCATGCTCCTCGAATAATCAGAAGAACGCCTCACAAAGGAAAAAGGCACAATCGGTGTATAAGTTCCTTCATTATCCGAAGGACTGTCGGTCTGCGTGAGTAGCTTCCCCGATGCATCATAAATTTTGATATGCCAGGGCTTTTCCTGTATAACAACAGAACCAAAGGCACTGGTATACCGGTAACCTTCATCCGTCTTGCTGTATTTCCAGGTTCCCGGTTTGGCTGATGGCGCTGTTCCGTTGATCAGCATCAGCGATTTGAATTCCGGCCTGGCCGAAAAGCCGGTATTCATCCGGATGCGGATTGTTCTGCCCGAAACGAAACTGACAGAAAAGGGTAAATGAGGATCATCTTCATACTCGTTTGCCGGAAATTCATTTCCATCCGAAGGCCTGAGAAATGCCAGCATATTATCGAAAGCCTGCCTCGTTTTATACACCATCCGCTGCCATTTAATAAGGCCTTCCCCACTCACCGGATCAAACAGGGCAAGACTGTCAGCAACGAAATAAGTATTCTTAAAATTCTTAAAGTCATGGCTTATATCAACAGGTTCATTCAATAAATAGCTTATCTGCCCGAATTCCTGGGCATGGGATGTAAAGGTCAGGACCATAAACAACAGAAAACACAGGAACTGACAATTTATATTATTTCTTTTTTGCATAATTACCAGTTGTTTTTATTTATACCGGTACAGCGTGATCTCCTGGATGCTCATTCCCCCCATTTTCAATCCGGTTCCGGAGAATGTACTGCAGTGGGTCTCATCTCCGTTCAACCTGCGTCCCGGTATCCATTTTCCATCTTTGAAGACTCCCTCATCGACATGATCAACTCCTATATAAGGTAATTCTCCCGGTTCTTTTAATTTAAACCGGACATTCAGGTCACGTCCCAACACGATAAACTGATCACGCCCAAGCTGGATGATAAGGCCGCCGGAAGAAGGGGTTCCATGATCGTAATCCGGTTGCTGCCCGGCCGGTCTTCGCGACTTCATCGGATCAGCCATAACCACATAATCTCCCATTTCAAATTCCTGGTATGGCTTTTCTTCATTCACCAGGATTCCGAGCATGGTCCCTACACCCTGATTTTGCAGAATCAACCCGGACATTTCATTCAAAAGGGAATATGTATCGGCCAGGGGATTATTTTCCGGCCCGGGATAACCGTCAACACCAAAAGGAGAAAAGCCCATAATATTATATTCACCTATGGCAAACAATAAATTTGAAGCGCCTGTGGCCCCTCCCCTTGTTTCGGGAATGAACATCGGGTTATCCAACCGGTGATACTGCTCCATCACCCACTGAAAATCTTTGTAATAAACATCCGGAGAAATAAAGTCAATTGCAGGGGCCGCTATTTTCCACATATCCATCACCTCCGCCAGAGGACCACCCCCGGGGAACCGGCCCGTCCATGGATAATCCGGCTGTTTCAGCCAGGCGTTGCAGTACATGGGCAGGTTGTATTCCTTTTTCCCTTCGGCAGCAACATAACCGATATACCTGGCATAATGATAGGCCATAAAAAGTTCTTCGGTATAGAAAGATAGAGCCTTCCAGCTATCTGTATCAACAAAACTTTTCCCAAAGACGTCCTCCCAGTTGCCGCTGGTCTTAAACCCGTTCGCTTTCCATACCTGGTACAATTCCGGCGACATGGCTGTCTTGTTTTCTGTCAGATAATTGATCACCTCCCGGGGTACCGGCCCGTAAAATGCTTTTTCGGCAGCAGGACAAAAATCCCTGATAGCATTACGTATGCCGACTTCATTCTCAACCTGCACCAGGATGACATTCCTGTTTTTGTCCGTTTCCCGGATATGACGCATCATCATGGCAAAAGCCCTGGCATCAGCCTTCATGGATTCCTCCCCGAATGTTGAAAGTATTTCCAGCGGTTTCCCGGTCGGGTCAAGGGTACGCGGAAAACGTTGATAATCCTTTTTAACCCAGGAAGGGATATAGATGGAACCGCTGTTTTTCCAGCTTGCAAACCAGATTAAGATAGTCTTTAAGTTGGCACTTTCAGACTCTTTAATGATGGCATCGACAAGGGTAAAATCGAATTTACCCTCTTCCGGTTCAACCAGTTCCCAGGATGCCGTTGCGATGACCGCATTCATATTTCCCCGGGCTAAACGGGGCCAGATTCCTTTCATATATTCCAGATTTGAACATGTTGAATTCCGGAGTTCGCCGGCCAGCATCAAAAATGGCTTTCCATCCACAACAAGTTGCGTGGCTGTTCCTTGTTTTCTCAAATGAGGAATCTCATTTTGAGCGTTCAGGGGAAAATTGCCGTTTATTGAGAATACCAGTAACCACAAACTAATATTCACCGCTTTTTTAAATTCTCTCATTTCTTTAAATATTGATTCCCTTATTCAGAGTCTGTCTGTAATATTCGTGTTTCATTTAATTCCATCCCGGATTTTGGATCAGTAATCCCTCCGAGAGTTCTATTTCGCTTTGGGGAATACGCAACAATCCCTGCTTTTCGAGGGGAAAGTCAATATTCTTCGTTACTTCATGTCTTCCATTCCAGACAACAGCATTGCGGACATCCAAAATCTCCTTGGCCTGCTGTAATCCCTGCCTCAGCACATCGTAATACCTGATCCCTTCAAACACGAATTCAAATCCCCGTTCATTGAATATGGCATCCTGAGTAACCGCGATCCGGTGATCTTCATCTCCGAAAGCCCGGTCCCTGACCAGATCAAAATAGGCCTGTGACTTTTCCGCATGACTGTTCAGTTCGAGTTCTGCAGCCATTAAAAGGACATCAGCATAACGCATAATGATCTGGTCCTGATAACCATACATCCAACTGCTTGCCCCATTGGCCTCCGGATCAGAGACAGTCGGATCCGCTTCACTCGTTAACGTCATATATTTTTTCTGAACATAACCGGTAAATTCCCGCTGATCGTCCCCGACATTCGGTATCTCTTCCGTTTCAAGATCGATAATGGAAGCATATCTGCGGGTATCTCCCACTTCGAAACTGTTAAAACATTTTGGAGTGATGGTCGCCATTCCCCATCCCGGATAGAAAGGAGCATAAGCGCCCGAATAAGGGATTCCTCTCATGCCAATATATTTCGGATAACCATTAGCCCGCTGTACCGAATTTTTTATTGCGAATACGATTTCAGGATTATACTCTCCGGCGTATTGTAATGTTACATCATGATGGTAATCTTCACGCTTTGACCATGGCCAGAGTGAACCATATCTTTTAACCAGTGAGTGTCCGCTGTTACTGATGCAATCTTCCAGGTAATCAATGGTTTCCTGTTTGGTTAACCCCGGAGCTTCCGTTTTTTCGTAATACCCGGTGTAAAAGAGGAATACCCGGGCAAGATAACCTTCTGCCGCCCATTTGGTAGCCCGTCCAACCTCATCGGAAGCAATTGCTTCGAACCGGGTTTCCGGCAGATTGTCAATGGCAAATTTTAAATCATCAATCATGTATGCATACACTTCGTCTGGATCAGTCTGCGGTATATTTTCTGCTTCTGATGTTTTAACAAGCGGAATATGGCCGAAGTTGCGCTGCATTTCGAAATAGAAATGAGCCCGGAGAAAGCGGGCTTCTGCCTCATACCGGTTGCGCAGATCCGGCTGATCGCCCCAGTCTATCTGATCCAGGACTTCTGTCAGCACCGTACACCGGCGAATGGCTTTATAATACCTTCCGCTCCAGGTATACCGGTTTATCTCCAGGTCATTATAATCTTTGAACTCGTCCCAGACCTGGTTGCCGTAAGCATCGGTATAACCGCCACCGCCATAACATTCATCGGAAGCAATGTTGGCTATCAGAAAAAAGTCGCCGTAATCGCCGGGCAACAGGTCGTAACAACCCACAAGCGTTTCCCACGCGTCCTAGGGTGTCTTATAATAATTTTCGCTTGTTTTTTCCGTGAGAGGTTCGCTATCCAAAAATGAGTCGTTGCAACCGGCAAGCAACGAGAAAATCGCGACAATATATAACTTATTGATTTTCATTTGTTTTATTTTTAGAATTTAACATTCACGCCAACTAAAACAGTCCTTGGGTTCGGATAATACCCTAAATCGATCCCTTTTCCCCAGGTATTATCTTCATCTCCGTAACCGACTTCCGGATCCATCCCTGAATACCCGGTAATGGTCCATAAATTCTGGACAGAAACATAGAACCTCAATTGACTGAGCTTTTCGAGCCTGATCAGTTTGGTAAAATCATAGCCTAATGTAACATTGCTTATTCTCAGAAAATCGGCATCTTCAATATACAAGGGCGACAAATAATTCCAGTTGCCGTTTGTCTCGTCCCCCTGGGTCACACGGGGAATTGCGTTCGAAGTACCTTCCCCGTGCCACCGTCCAAGAATAGAAGTCGTGTAGTTATATTGGAAACGTTCAATCGGCCTGTACGATTTCACAACCTGCTGGCCGAAGGATCCGTAGGAAGACAGAAAAAAGTCAAAGTTTTTATAATTCAGGGAGAATGAGAGCCCCATGGTATAGTCGGGATACGGATTGCCCAGATAAATATTGTCGTTAAAGTCAATATCGGCATCATCATTCTGATCAACAAAAATTACATCCCCGGGCTGAGCATCCGGCTGGATCAACTCTCCGGCCGAATTTTTATAATTATCGATCTGCTCCTGGTTCTGAAAGATTCCTGTCATATCCAGCCCCCAGAAGTAACCGATAGGGTACCCCACCTGGGCCCTGTTCATTTCCTGCATACCTTTAAACATCACGTCCTGGGGCCCGTGTATAATTCCTTCCGAATTCGGAATGTCCAGTACTTTATTGTCATTGGAAGTAAAATTCAGGTTAACCTGGTAATCCAGTTTTCCTGTCTTATCCCGGTAGGATAAACCGAGCTCGAATCCTTCATTTCTAACTTTTCCGCCATTAACGAAAGGATCTTCTTCAACACCGTATATGGAAGGCACGGAAACCTGTATCAGCCAGTCTTTCGTGGTTTTTCTGTAATAATCGGCTGTAGCCGAAAGTTTTCCGCCAAAAAAACGTGAGTCAAAGCCAATATCTAGCTGTTCCGATGTTTCCCACTTCACATCCGGGTTCGGCATCCGGTTTTGGTATGAACCGACAAAAGTGGTATTCAGGTTGTCGCTGGTACCGAATTCATAGTCCGCGTCCGAGGCAATGGTAGCCAGGTAGGAATAGGCATCGATCCGCTGGTTTCCGTTCTGCCCCCAACTGGCACGGAGCTTAAAAAAATCCAGCCAACGTGCTGCCGGTTCCATAAACTTTTCGTTGGATACGACCCATCCTGCAGAAACCGAGGGGAAGTAACCCCAGCGGTTTTTACTGCTGAACCGGGAAGAGGCATCGGCCCGCAGAATACCCGTAAACATGTAGGTTTCCTTATAATTGTAATTGATCCTTCCAAAGTAGGATACCAGGTTATCCTTTACCTCCGGCCCGCCTTCGGCCAGAACCTGCCCCTTTTCTGTATTGGTGGCATTATCCAGCCAGGCATGACCAAAGTCATCGAATGTCAGTTCCTTTTTCCTGCCATACACATAGTCCCCGGTACTCCGCCTGGCCTGCATACCGGCTAAAATGCCAATGCTGTGATCTTCGATCATAAAATCATAGTTCAGCGTATTTTCCCAGGAATAACTAAGCTTGTTTGTCATCCGCTGATCAACGTAATCCATCTGGTTTACATCAGTAGTACTCAGCCCGTATTCAGGCAAATAATACCGGTAAGTATAGAGATTGTAATCCAGTCCGAAAGTGGACCTGTATTTCAGGCCTTTCATCGGTTTAACTTCGATATAGACATCGCCCAAAAATTTGCCGGCTTTGTTTCTGCGTTGATTTTTGATGGCAAGCGAAGCCATTGGATTAGACTCCTCAGGAAACCACGACGAAGCTTTTGCATATTCCCCTTCTTCGTCATAAACCGGCAGGAACGGAGTGGCGATCAGGGCATCATGAATCGTATTGTTATACTGGTTCCCGACCATTATCCCTTTCTTTTTGGTGTATGAAAAGGTCGTTTGCTGGCCAATTCTAACAATATCGGAAATAATATTATGATCAGTATTCGTATGAAAGGTATAACGTTCAAAATCCGAATAATCACTGCCCCCGATAATCCCTTCCCGGTTGCTGTATGAAAGCGATACAGAATATACCGATTGTTCCGTTCCCCCGTTGGCATAGATCACATGATTTTGCGTCAAAGCATCATCTTCCAGCATCTCATCCAGCCAGTATGTACCTTTGCCAACAGCATCCATGTCTATGTTAAAATCGTTGAGCCAGTCGTATGGTTCATGCCCCGAATTGACGGCGGCTTCATTCTGGATCATGGCATACTGCTGTGCATTCAGCATGTGCGGTTTTTTGTATATATTCTGCATGCCAAAGTAGCCGTCATAGCCAATCGTTGCTTTCCCCGGTTTTCCTTTTTTCGTCGTGATCAGTATAACCCCATTAGCCGCACGTGAACCATAAATAGCTGCCGAGGCAGCATCCTTCAGCACATCGATCGATTCGATATCGGCATTATTCAGATATGAGATATCGTCGACCTGTACCCCGTCGACGACATACAAGGGAGTAGCATCGCCAACCGTGCCCAAACCGCGGATGTTCACATTAAAATCTTCGCCGGGCTGGCCCGACAACTGAGAGATATATACTCCCGGGGTTTGTCCCTGCAGAGCTTCGTAAACGGTGTTTGCACTTCTTTTCTGGATTTCATCGCTTCCGATCTGTACAGTAGATCCGGTGGTCAGCTTCTTTTTCTGTACACCATAACCAATCGCCACTACTTCTTCCAGCCCGATGGCTTCCTCGGCCATGGTGACGTTAACGGAAGTCCTGCCGGCCACGCTAATCTCCTGGCTTTTCATACCCACGAACGAGAAGACAAGAACAGCGTCGGCCGGGATGTTATTTAAATTGTAATTCCCGTCTGCTCCGGTGATGGTCCCGGTGGTGGTACCTTTTACCACGATGGTTACCCCGGGCAGCGGCTGGCCCTGCGGGTCGGTTACCCGTCCGTTGACTGTTTTTGTAGCCTGTTGGGTTGATTCCCCGGGTGCATTTGTCCCCGGTGGAGAAGGCAGGATCAGTTTGCCCGGGTTTCCCGTCTGCTTTTCCAGCGGGTTTCCCCCCCGGGAAGGAGTGCCGGCCAGCAGCGGGCTGATACCCGTGGCTGCCAGCAAAAAGAAAGTCATCAGGATTCCCCGGATTCGGGGATACATTTTTGTTTTACTATTCATAGTCAGGTAGTTTAAAGGTTTGGGTTACTTTTCGGAAAGGGCATAGTTTGGCCCGTAAGCAGAATTTTTGTTTCATACTTTTAGGATTTTAGGGTAAATGTTCAGTTGATGCCGGATTCACAGGAATCCGTGAATTCTCCTGCTGGAGGTATTTACAGCAACATTACGGAGGCGGACGGTGGCAAAAGGATTTTGCGTAAAGCATAACTTTTTAGTTTTTGGTTAAACGCGGCAGGTTTCAGTGATGTTCCCGGGGGAACAACCATCTGCCCGGTACTTAAAAAGAGGTAAGGGCTTATTCATTTAAGCCTCCCGTTTAAAGCGGTTCGCGTCCAGCGCCTGCCGGTGGATTGTCCCGGCTGCAAGGTCCAGCAACCGGCTGAAATGTGTAAGAAAAAATGACACAAAAAAAGAAGGCGCGAACGATTGTCATTATTCCTCACTACAGGCACCGCAAAGAACCCTTGTCAGAGAATAAAACAATGTCCGCGCCCTTATTTCTAAGGGCGCTTTCATCCTTTGACCTCTGACATTGAATTTTGCGGTTTCGTAGTGAAGGTCAAAAAAGCGCTATGTGATTTCGTATCTTACGATACAAAACTACTATTTCTTTTAAAATCAGTTATGTCTTCATAATATTTTTTACTTTGGTTAATTTTTAATTTGTCCAAAGAAAGTAAGATTTAGCCTGATAATGA
>JBFWIL010000031.1:0-15943 GCA_050256015.1 Mangrovibacterium sp.
CTCCGTGCAGACATTCATTCCACCAGTTGTATTCGGGTATGCACAGCCGGTCAATGGCCGGAGATTCGTAAAGCATCTGTCCGATCTTTTCCTCGGTGGTCAGCAGGGAAACCAGCTGGTTTACGCGCTCTTCTACGGCCAGATCAGGATCCTGAAAAGCATACTCATACTGTCCAAAACCCAGGGTTATCAGGGCTAACAACAATGTGAGGGTCAAGCATAACTTCTTCATAAAGGTTACGTTTTGTCTGTTCTGTTCTGGTCGGTAAATCTAAAAGAAATGTTGCAAATTACCAAGCGCTTCACTTATGCAGCTATACGGATTTCAACTGACCGTCAGCTCAGCTTACATTTCTTTCAGCAAAGGAGAAACATGATCCCAAAAAACAGGATCAAGGAGACGTCCGCTTCCTGTTAAAGCGGCTTTTTCTTTCAGTATGCCAATTTCCGCCTGAAGTCCCGGAACCCGTTTTTTCAGGTTAAGCCTCATGGCAGGCAGGAATAAGGCATTATAATCGGCCAACATTCCTCCGACCACCAATATTTCCGGTTGAAAACGCCGAAGCCAGGGAGCAAGCAGTTCGACCAGCCTGCATCCGAAATCCCAGAAAACGGCACGGGCAACAGGATCGGTACGGGCAAGCTGCTCCAGCTCGCCGGCAGATTCCAGCATCCTGCCTCTGAGCCGGGCATACCGTCTGATCAGTCCGCGTAAAGAAAAATAATCATCTGCCAGCCCATCTCCAAAAGGCAAATGCCACAGGCACCCTTTCCGAGGCACCTGGTCCCCCCGGACCACCGGAAGTCCGTCAGCAATAAAAGCAGCCCCCAGCCCCTCGCCCAGGGTAAGCGAAAGAGAGCGTTCCGTATCCCTGGCCGTTCCCCGCAATACTTCTCCAAGAGCAAAGGCAGCAGCGTTATTGATAAAACGTACCGGCACGGCAGAAGCCAGACCAAGCAACATACGCAATTCATGGGGAAGATTGATCCCGTACAGCTGTTCATACTTGTTATTCTGTCCGGTAAACAGGGGAATACCGTTTTCATAGTCAAACGGTCCGGGCATCGCCATGCCGATACCTTCCGGAGAATCGATTCCGGCTCCCGAAAGCGTACGGCTGAGCGTACCTCCCCAAACTTCGAGGATCACCTCTGCCGTTTCGTGAACATCCACTTCACTCATGGAAACAGTATCTTCCAGCAATTTGCCGGTCTGACAATCAATGGCAGCACAACGCATCATGCCCCCATCTACTTCTGCTCCGATAAAAATTCTTTTTCGGACCATATACTCACTTTTTTCCGGTAAACATCAGCTCCTTCAAGCCGGCCCCCGCCGTTCCGGGGTCCCGGACGGCAGGCCGGCATATCTAATGTCTGTAAACGGATTTTTGTTCTGAAAAGATACACAATCGGGAACGGATTACGTTTAAACCGGAGCAAAAAATGCCAAAAAAAATTCCGGAATAACACATTCAAGACAGGAGCCTGTGATCGGCATAAATAAGACGCCTTAGCTTCCATATATTCAGCCGGGTTCCTGCACGGAATTACAAATTGATTAATTTTTACATAGAATCATTATAATTTATCACAATCATTCCCTTTTTACCACACCAGAACCGGCAAAACATTATCTTTGTTCCGGTAATCTGCATGTATCTGCCCGGATTTTCACGACAGATGCTTAAAAACATGGAGGGATTGCCTCCATCTGCACGGCGGATCCTTATTTTTGCAAGGAAATGAAATTACTAACCGCAACTCAGTTGCATAAAAATAAATAGACTTATGAACCTTTTATTTTGGATTATTCCAATCTGTTCTCTCCTTGCCTTGTTTTTCGCCTGGTTCTTTTTCAAGTCCATGATGAAAACCTCGGAAGGCACACCCCGAATGGTTGAAATTGCCCAGTATGTACGTGAAGGAGCCATGGCATACCTGTACCGGCAATACAAGGTGGTGGGTTATGTATTTCTGATTCTGATGATCCTGCTAACCGTCCTGGCTTATTTTGGCATCCAGAATCCCTTTGTACCGATTGCTTTCCTTACCGGAGGTTTTTTCTCCGGACTTTGCGGTTACCTGGGAATGAAAACAGCAACTTACGCTTCAGCCCGTACAACACACGGAGCCTCCAAATCGCTGAACCAGGGACTGAAAATTGCTTTCCGCAGCGGAGCGGTCATGGGACTCGTTGTAGTGGGTTTCGGCTTATTTGATATTGCCCTCTGGTTCTGGCTGCTTAATGAAGTAATTTACACCTCAGCACACATGGCCAACGGCCTGAGTTTCCTCGGACTTGATTTTGTACATGCCGGAACCACCGAAGCTCATAAGTTGGTGGAAATCACCACCACCATGCTGACCTTTGGCATGGGTGCTTCGACACAGGCGCTGTTTGCCCGTGTGGGAGGCGGCATCTACACCAAGGCTGCCGATGTTGGCGCCGACCTGGTAGGCAAGGTCGAAGCCGGAATCCCCGAGGACGACCCGCGTAACCCGGCCACCATTGCCGACAATGTAGGCGATAACGTAGGCGACGTAGCCGGCATGGGAGCCGACCTGTATGAGTCATACTGCGGATCCATTCTGGCTACTGCAGCTTTGGGAGCTGCCCTGCCCCTCTCTTCTCTGGGGAAAAGCGGCATGAACCAGGAAATGGCCGTCATAGCCCCCATGCTGGTAGCCGCCATCGGCATTATCTTCTCGATCATCGGCATGTTCATGGTACGTACCAAGGAATCGGCCACCCAGAAAAACCTGCTGAACGCATTGCTTTTGGGTACCGGAGGATCTTCAGTGTTTGTGCTGCTGGCTATGCTGGGAATGGCCATACTGGGATGGATTACCTTCGGCGTTTTTGGCGCCGTGGTTATCGGGCTGGCTGCCGGAGTAATTATAGGACAAGCCACCGAACATTTTACATCCGATGAATATAAGCCCACCCAGGGAATTGCCCGGCAAACCCTCCAGGGATCGGCCACCACTATTATCGAAGGGATTGCCGTGGGTATGCAGTCGACCTGGATTCCCGTGGTAACCGTAGTGCTGGGCATCATCGGCTCCTTCTGGTCTGCCGGCGGATTCCAGGACCTGGGCATGGGAATATACGGGATCGGCTTTGCCGCCGTAGGCATGCTTTCCACCCTGGGTATTACCCTGGCTACAGATGCTTTCGGTCCGATAGCCGACAATGCCGGCGGAAACGCAGAAATGTCGAACCTGCCCAAGGAAGTGCGCGAACGCACCGATGCGCTGGACATGCTGGGAAATACCACTGCAGCGACCGGCAAAGGATTTGCCATTGGTTCGGCAGCCCTGACCGCCATGGCCCTTATCTCGGCATACATGGAAGAAATCCGGCTCTGGTTTGGTAAAATCGCCGGTCCGGAAGGCTTCGTAAAAATGGGTGACTACGTATTTTACAATCAAATCAAACCGGTTGTGGATGAAAGTGTCAAAGCCATTCAGCTATCGGCCGCATCGGTTAAGGATTTTTCTGCAGCATACGACATCAACATTTTCAACCCCATGTTCCTGGGTGGAATCTTCCTGGGGGCCATGATGGCTTTTCTGTTTTGTTCCATGACCATGAAAGCTGTTGGCCGTGCCGCCGGGGCCATGGTTGACGAGGTCAGGCGCCAGTTTCGTGAAATTAAGGGAATCATGGATGGTTCAGGCACCCCTGAATATGCCAAATGTGTGGAGATTTCCACCAAAGGAGCCCAGAAGGAGATGCTGCTGCCCTCTATTCTGGCCCTGGCTATTCCGATTCTGGTTGGCGTATTTATGAGTGTAGCCGGAGTGGTAGGACTGCTGGCCGGGGGACTGACTACCGGATTTACCCTGGCCGTAATGTTGAACAACTCGGGAGGCGCCTGGGACAATGCAAAAAAATACATTGAGAAAGGCCATTTCGGCGGCAAGGGAAGTGAGGCCCACAAAGCCGGGGTGGTTGGCGACACTGTAGGCGACCCTTTTAAAGACACATCCGGTCCATCACTAAACATCCTGATCAAGCTGATGTCCATGGTTTCCGTGGTTATGGCCGGACTTACCGTGACTCTCAGCCTGCTGTAACAAAAAATCTCCCTAAACAGGCAAGCCTGTGAGTCTCTGCATTCACAGGCTTGTCGTTTAACCGGACAAAAAATAAAAACATGAATCTGGAAAAACTAAAGCGTTACTTTAAAAACGACCGTTTTGCCGCAGCAGCAGGCGTCAGCTTACTCGAAGCAGAAGAAGGATACTGCCTGGCCTCCATGATTATTGAAGACCGGCACCTGAATGCAGCCGGAGTTGTCCAGGGCGGGGCTATTTTTACCCTGGCCGACTTTGCCTTTGCCGTAGCCGCCAACAGCCGTGGACAACTGGCTCTGGCCATCAACGCAAACATCTCCTTCCTGAAGGGAAAATCCACCGGGACAACGTTATATGCCACGGCCCGCGAGCTGTCAGAACCCGACCGTCTGGGTGTCTATGACGTGCTGATAACCGATGAGAAAAAAACGCTGATAGCCCGGTTTAACGGCATGGTTTACCGGAAGCGGGAAAGTCATGCCTTTTAACGGACCGCACTGTCCTTTGTTCCGGACATGAATTGCCATGAAAAGCGAAGAAATCCTAATACTGAAGCTCACCGGTAAAATCCTCGCTGACATCGCGGCCGGCCAGGCCATCGGCAAATCCTTTGTAGGCATGTTTTCGTTCATAGTCTGCATTCCAGAGATTCGGCGCATCATCGGGAAGCCAGTTGACATGTTCCTCCGCATTATCGGATATTCCCCATACTGTTACCCCGTACTGCTGCGTTTCAGGAATATACTGTCTGTACATGTCCAGCACATCCTGATACATATCGGCTTGTTGTGCATATTGGTCTGTCGTGGGAGCCGAAGTACCGACCGTAATATCCAGCTCTGAAATCTTAATCAGTTTACCGGTAGCTGCCAGTTTCTGAAACATCTGAGCAATCAGATCCCGGTCACTGTCGATGGACAGGTGCATTTGCGTACCAATGCCGTCGACCGTAGCTCCCTGGCTTTCAATATACCTGACATATTCGATCAGGCCATCACATTTTGCCAGGCTGTATTCCAGGTTGTAATCGTTGATAAAGAGTTTATCGTCCGGGTTACCGTACTGACGGGCTAAATTGAACGCTGTCACGGCATAATCCTGCCCCAGGTATTTCACCCAGTAAAACTCGTCAGCGGCCAAATCCGAAACGTTACCGTCGCGCACGGAGCCACCCTCTTTCATGGGTTCGTTGACAACGTCCCAGGCATGTACCCGGTCTTTGTAATGACTGACCATTTGCGAAATCCAGTTTTCCATAGCATCACCGATAATTTCAGCTTTTTCTTCATCTGTTTTTTCAATTATTGTAGGGCCTGAAGCAGGGGCAGCTTCGCCTGATGTGAGCACCACATCATCAATGTAATATGTACAAGCCGTCTCACCGAAATCAAAAATGAATTTGGTACGATTATCTTTAGACGGAATAATCGTCTTTTGAACCTGAGTCCAGGTTGTCCCTACGCTAATTCCCCCGTAATAATCGCCATTATAAGTATCATCCTGTATCTGCACCTGTAAAACGGCTGCAGTAGTAACCTTAACCATAAACGTACAGGTGTATTCAACACCCTGTTTCAAGGGTTCGCTAAAGGAATACACTTGTTGTGCTTCATAATTATTAGCTGCAGCAGGATTGGTAAGTACCATGGCATATCCGGTACCACCATAGCCTTCACCATCAGATGAGACCGCTCTTGTTGAGCCGTTTCCCCAGCCATTCCAGCCATCGAGCGTTCCGCTTTCAAAATCTCCGTTGGTAATCAGGTTAACAACCGTTGGTTCGGCATCCTGATCCACCACGATGATATTATCGACATCAATATAATAGGTTACATCAGGCAGGTAGCCAAGATCGAAAGCAATTTTGAATGTTGTTCCGGTAAAATCATCCGCGGTGAATTTCACCTGCTGCCACTGCGATGTGGTTTCGAACGCTTCGGTCCATGAACCGCCGGTAGCATACCAGTCTTTATAGGGATAGTTGTTGGATAATCCACTGAACGAGATTCGGCCCTTTCCGGGCTGATCGGATTTAATATAGAAAGAAACCTGATAGGTATGACCACTCACAATGGTGATATCCGGGGTAATCAACTGTAAATTATAGGGAGCGCTTGAACTTGAGGAGGAAACCATTTTTACAGCTTTGGAAGTAGCCGTCAGTCCGGCACCGTCAACAACGGAAATCCCGGCGCCGGGATTTGCCCTGTTCCATCCGGTAAACGAGCCATCCTGCAACCCGGACAAATCGAGCGAGTTGCTACCAGCAGGGGCCGGGATCACGGTCGGAGCGATCAGACCGTTCAGGTAACCGGCATTCTGATTCTGATGCCACATCAGGGTATGGCCGAAAACGGGAAGTCCGGCTTCCTGCAGTTTCGCCATCAGTGCATCAACCGCCTCAAAATCAAGTTCGCCGTCCGATTCGACCATGGCGGCATGTTTCATGTTATAGCCGACCGTAATTTCATCAAAATTCGCATTGACCAGGTTCCGGTAGGTCTCATTATCCGTGTATATCCCCAGACCAATGCCGGCGCCAAGGGTAAAATTGCTGTAGCTTCTGAGCACATCATAACGTTCAATTTTTTCTGCCAGTCCCAGCGGGAGTTCGGCCTCCGTAACTGCGCCGTGATCAGGATCGATGTACCATTCCATCTTTTGGTCATCGCATGATGTCAGGAACATGGATCCCAGGACGATTAGTGGTAATATATTTTTGTGTTTCATTTTTATAAATTTAGTAAAGACACGTTTTTTATATCCGTATGAAGGTTTCATAGGTGTCATTCTTTAACTGTTTGTTATTCTTCAGGAAAATCACTGTAAGCAGGAGTTTCCAATGATACAACACGCCAGTTGTCGGTGTAAACTTTCACGGAAGTCTCAGCAGAAGGAAATTCTGTTTCGCTGTCACTTTCATTTCCGGTAATATTTTCCAGCGTAAAATCTGAATTCTCGAAGTAGAAGCCAAAATTTTTATAGCTGGCTGTTTCCCGTGTAACGAGCACATCCTCAAATGTGTAATCACCATCGGCAAACTTATAAAGATAGTTTAACGGAACAGTTACTGTTGTCCAGCCGGTAGTCCGGAACGGGACAACTTCTTTATTGCTGATCCAGGGAACGTAATTATAGCAATCCCGGTCCCATTCGCCTCCGTTAAAACCATTTTCAAGACAGATTTTCAGAAAACCAGACCCCTGCCATACTTCGGGAACATAAATATCGAACTGGAAAGCAACCTGATCCAGCGGGGTACTTGCCTGAATATACGGCGTTAGCTGTCCGCGCCAGTCATCCACGCCGTTACCGGCAGTCCACACTTCAGAACACCGGTTTTTCCCGGTGCTGAAAGATACGATACGGGCGGGGCGGTGGGCACAGTATGTCCCCTGGGAAACATTGCCTTCGCCAACAGAAGCTGATTCCAGGTCATCCGGTGTGATCATGCTTTCAGCACTTCCCCAGGAACCTTGTGCTCCGTTCCCGTCAAAATCAAGAATAACCCCTTTTTTAAAGTTGAAATAAGCAGGAGAATAAGCCCCGCCGTTGGCACACTCGATCAGGAGAGAGCCGCCTTCTTCCGAAACGCCTTCAGGAACCTGTACCATACAGAATTCGCCATCCGTATCAGAAGTAATTCCACTGGTAACTTCGATGTTACCCGGAAATACGACTTTGTCCACTTCAATCAGACCCTCTCCGTAAATGATGATCGTCTCCCCGGCCAGCGGCATGGTATTGGAAACGTTTGTAATAGCTGGCGCGGCAGATCTGATCTCTATCGAGTAAACCGCTTCGCAGGCATCTTTCACGAGTCGGATCGTATTTCTTTCTTCCGGAACAGCATCGACAATAGGAGTATCTTTTTCAACTTTCACCAGCAGGGAACGATCGGATACCATAACCGGGTTGAAGTAGGTGGAGACCCCGTTGATGTAGACTTTTCTCAAACCGGTAAAACCGGAACCTTCAAGGCGCAGTAGCTGTCCGAGACGGGCAAATGTCACTTCCCTGTCGGGCACAGACGATGAAGCATCTTCAAGGAAGACTTTCGTAACAGAGATTGGGCTATCTGCTCCTGAGTCGTCATCATCGTCACAAGAGATAAAACCCATTGTACAGATAAGCAATACCAGGAAAGTATTCCGGATCCGCTGATTTTTATTTGGAAATATCTTTTTCATAACTGTAGATGTTTTATAAAATTACCATCAAAATAAATCAGTAATTCGTTCTTCTGTAAATTCATAGGGAACCGGGGTTTCTTTCAGCAGGGGATTTTGAACGACCTCCGATTCAGGATAAGGCAGTAAAAAAATACTTTCGTCAATCTGTCCGATTGCACGTGTTCCCCTGTCACAACTGGTGTCTTCCGTAACCGTATTGGTCGCCGTATCATAAAGAATAGGGACTATCGTTCCCCTATCCTGTGAAATAATGTAATTAATCACTTCCTGCTGCTGATAATAAGCACGGCGCACCAGATCATACCAGTACTGACCTTCCATGCATAACTCAATACGACGTTCATGGATAACATCCTGGTAAGTAATACTTTCTTTATTTTCCAGACCGGCACGTTCACGAAGCCTGTTGAAATAAGTCAAAGCATCGGCATCGGCAGTGGTTTCCGAATTGCCCAGTATCGCTTCCGCATAGATCAGATAGACTTCGGCCAGGCGTATCATGTAAGTATTCAGGGCCGAGTTCATCCGGGCAATGGCCGGATTATCCTTTGAAGAGCCCACCACTCCTTTTTTCACATTCAGGGCTTCCCGGGTTTTTTCGTAGGTAAACCCCCCGGTAGCTTTACTGATTTCCGGGTAATAGTCGCCGTAGCCCATCCAGGTTGCCTTTCTCCTAAGGTCTTTCTTCTCATATTCGAGAAGTACATCATAAGAAGCTCTTGTCCAGTATCCCCAGGCAGCATCATCACCGGTAATTTCGGAACCGCAGGCAAAATAGGCCTGCTGCGAATTAATAATACCATACCCGGTCTGATCGCTGAAATAAGGGACCCATTGCAAGGCAAATATCGATTCCGGGTTATTGTTATTTTCGATCGTGAACAGCTCGGCATAATCATCCATCAGGCTGTAGTCACTTTGGGTAATGACCACTTCGGCAGCTTTTCTAGCCAGGTCAAGATAGGTCTGATCGCGGGTCCCGCTGTTCGGGTTGTCACTCAGCCCGGCATAGGAAAGATAAACGCGTGACAACATTGCGTAAGCGCTGTAACGGGTCAGGCGCCCTGCCTGTGCGGCTGTCACGGGCAAATATCTGGCTGCATATTCCAGATCGCGCATGGCAAATTCGAACACGTCCGGACGCGGACTGGTATTGACAATGGGATTACTTACCAACTTCCCAGGATCCTCGGAAAGGATGACATCTCCCCACAGGGATGCCAGATACCAATAGGCTGTACCCCGCATGAAGCGTGCTTCAGCGATATATTGATTCTTCACGGAAGCCTCCACACTGCTTCCGGTAATCCCTATAATGACTTTATTTGACTGCTGAATCACATTATAGAACGACTGCCATGCGGAGACCAAAGGCCCGGTAAGGCCGGTTTCCGCCAGGTCGCTGAACGGATAGATATAATCGGAATAGGGGGCATACAAATTGTATGAACGCCCGTCACCCAGTCCGTAGTAAAATTTATCATTAAAGTCGAACCAGACCTTATTGTAAAGCGGTGCAGTAGCTGATTTGAAGTCGTCTTCAGTCTGGTAGAAGTTTTCCCCCGTGATCCTGTCGTCCGGGGTAATTTCAAGAAAATCCTCACTACACCCCGTCCAAACCAGGGAAAACGCCATTGCCAGTACAGATGATAATTTATTTGCTTTCATTCGTTAATATTTTTAATTTTCATTGGCAACTCATGGAACTCATAGAAAACATGATCTTCTTCCTGTATGATAATTCTTACCATGCCCGTTTCCTGTGCTGTTCCTGTCATAAATTAGAATGTAAGATTTAAACCAAACGTATATATACGCGGCGAAGGATAACGGGCATTGTCAATACCGGTCATTAAAGCATCCTGGTTCGCAGAACCGATTTCCGGATCATATCCTGAGTATTCTGTGAATGTATAAACATTCTGAAGGTTGGTGTAAACTTTCAGATTCTGAATACCCAGTCTCCTCACCCACTTGTGAGGGAAGGTGTATCCCAGTGAGATATTCTGGATCCGGAGATAGGAACCGTCTTCCACAAATTTGTCGCTGAACCGGAAATTGTAGGTAGAGGAAGACGGAGATGCGCCAATCCGGCACATATCGGCATCACCGCTAACAATCTGCACATTTCTGTAATCGTTGGGTCCGTCCTGATCGATCAGATCCAGTTTGGCATAATGAATAGCTTTTTTCAGCAGATTCGTATTCTCGCGAGGATTTTCCAGCCAGCGACGCTGGTAATTTACGACCTCGTTCCCGTATGAACCCGTCAGATAAACACTAAGGTCGAAGCCTTTCCAGGAAAACGTGTTCCCAATACCAAAAGTGAACTTGGGTTCCGGGTTGCCAATATAGGTCCGGTCCTCTTCATCGATCACACCATCTTCGTGGACATCCTCGAATATATAATCCCCGATCCATACTCCATTTTCTCCAATGGTCATATCTTCGGGAATAGCAGTCGGTACGATCTCACCGTCCTTGTTTTTGTAGTAAAAATCGGTTGCCTTTTCGAACCGTCCGATTATTTTATACCCGTAGAACTGACCGATGGGCTGTCCGACCGCGGTTCTCGTGACAACAGTGATATCCGAGCCTTCCTGAATTGTTTTGTTAATAATACTTGTTTCCGTGTCCAGCGAGCGTACTTTGTTCCTGTTTAGTGAAAAAATGAAGTTGGATCGCCATTGAAAATCTTTTTTGTCGAGATTAACCGTATTCAGGGTCAGCTCAATTCCCTTGTTCCTCAAAGAACCGATATTTACCCAGGGAGCAGAAGCAGATCCCTGCCCGGAGGTACCGACATAAGCAGGAAGGGGTAATTGCAACAGCAGGTTTTTTGTTTTCTTGTAATAGACGTCGGCAATAAATTCAATCCTGTTCCCGAATAAATTCAGATCCACACCGATATTACCGGAATGGGTGGTTTCCCATTTCAGTTCCTCATTGGGCGTATTACTGGCCAGCAGGCCGGTACCCCAATTCGTTGCAACAGAAGAATAAGTCGAGGTATAGGCATAATTTGTAACATTCTGATTCCCTACAGCACCCCAACCCAGGCGAAGTTTCAGGTTATTGATAACCGGATTTTCTTTCAGAAAATTTTCGTTGGAAATTTTCCAGGCAAACGCCGCTGACGGGAACCAGCCCCAACGCTTATCTTCCGCAAATTTAGATGACCCGTCACGACGCAACGTCGCTGTCAATAAATATTTATCATCATAAGAGTAGAAAACACGTCCGAAATAAGAAAGTATGGCACTGTTGCCACTGTTTCCGCTATTCCTGGCCGTGGTGGCATCACCGGCATCCAGATCCGTAGCGCCGTTAGTCAGGTAACCGGAACGGTAACCGTAAAGATATTCCCATTTTGATTCCTGCATCTCCTGCCCCAGCATGGCATTCACATTGTGCTTGCCAAAAAGCCTGTTACAGGTAACAATGTTTCTCCAGCTCCAGAATTTATTGTACGATTTGGAGCGGGAACCTTCCCTCACCTCGTTGACAATGGCACCAAATGTATAGGACGGATCGAATTTATAGGTGTTTGTCACCCCATAATCAAACGAAAGCTCGGTCTTGTACGTTAATCCCTTGAGGAGAGTCACTTCGGCATAGGTATTGGCCCGAATACCGGCCTTTTCATTGCGATTGTCCTTAATCATGGCCAGGCCGACAGGATTGTTCTGCACATACTCGTCTGTATCCGGACCATCATAGGTGCCATCGGCATTACGCACGGCAACATTGGGGGTCTGCTTCAGGGCCGTTTTGATCAGCGAATCGTCAGACACCGTGGTTTTCTGTTTGGAATTGCTGAATGCAAAGCTGACCCCCATTTTCATGTATTTCTTTACCTGCGAATCGAAGCTGCCCCGTAAATTCAGCCGCTTAAACCCGGAACCGATCGCAATGCCATCCTGATCCAGGAAACCGGCTCCCAGGGCATAGGTTTGTTTTTCATTTCCGCCGGTAACAGACAGATTATGACTGTGCATAAATGCCGTGGTAAACAGTTCATCCTGCCAGTCAGTTCCCTCCCCAAGAAGGTCAGGACGGACAAAATTGTCATCGGCTTCCACAATACCCAGCTCCGTTCGTTCATTTTTATGGATGGCATATTCTCGAAGGTTAAGCAAATCAAGCTTTTCGGGCATCTCCTGCCAACCGATATATGTATCGTAGGTGATCTCTCCTTCCCCTTTGGTTCCTCGTTTCGTTGTAATAATAATCACACCGTTTGCCGCCCGCGATCCGTAAATGGCAGTAGCAGATGCATCTTTGAGAACATCCATGGACACAATATCGGAAGGGTTGATCGAAGCTAAAGCATTATCCGTACCGGAACCTGTGGATCCGTCAATAATCACACCGTCGATCACAAAGATGGGCTCGTTGGAGGCATTCAATGAATTGATCCCGCGAATACGGATAGACGAGCTACCGCCGGGCATTCCTGTATTTTGCTGGATCTGCACGCCGGCGGCCCGTCCCTGAAGCACCTGGTCAATAGAAGTAGTTACCGATTTGGCAATCGCATCGCCCGATACGGAAACTACCGACCCGGTTAAATCACTCCGTTTCATCTGACCGTAACCAATAACCACCACTTCCTCCAGAGCCATCTGGTCTTCCCGCATGGTCACATTGATGACCTCCTGCCCGACTACCGGAATCTCCTGCTTCAGCATCCCGACAAATGAAAAAACAAGAACGGCATCACCGGGAACATTCCGGATAGAATAACGCCCGTCAAGCCCGGAAGTCGCTCCCATGGTAGTTCCTTTGACGATCACCGTCACCCCGGGAAGCGGCTTTCCGCCAGCATCGGTTACCGTACCCGACACTGTCCGCTCCTGTTTGATCTGTCCGTCCGTTCTGGCAAATTCCGGGGAAAGTACAATCTGCCGGTTAATAATCTTGTATTTGACCCCGGAATGGGCAAACAAACGATCCAAAACCTCCCGGATGGAAGCCCTTTCAATATTGATGGTTGTTGTCCGGTTTACATCAATCATATCCTTGTTGTAAAGAAAAACATAATTACTCTGCTCTTCAATCTGGAATAAAACCTTTTCAACAGAAGAATTTATGAGGTTCAGACTCAACTGCGTTCCCTGCGAAAAGGCCGGGACAGCAAGAACTTGCATCATACAAGCCAGGATAAAAAAGGTTGTTAGCTTCATAATTCTCAATAACTTCTTAATCATTAGACGTTTCTCAAGACCGGCAAAGCTCCGGTAATGCGGACTTTGCTCCTGTTTTAACGAAACGTGCGTAAAGTCTGTCCATCCGGACAAACCGTACCAATCATTTTTTTTCATAATTTTGTTCAGATTAATTTGCTACAATTAATTTTTAACACGAAATGCGGGTAACGTTGGCGCGTTGCCTGCATTTTCTTTCGTTTCTCACCGGGCCAGACCAATCCGTGTCAGAAACGCGTGCCTGCTGCATAGGCTTTTATTTTAATGTTTAACAATACGTTCATGATCTTTAAAAATGCTGATTTTACCCTTTTGCCAGCTTCCGTCCCGGTTCAGCTTTCCCTTTTCATACCGGTAGGTAATGGGAGCCGATAATTTCAGCAGTTCGAGGATCTGTTCCAGATTCTCGTTCTGGAAGGTAGCAATGTAACTGTAATTCCCCAGTTCGGGCCGGTCCAGGCTGATATCCACATTATACTGCCGCTGCAGCTGACGAAGGATTGTACTCAGGGACGTATCCCTGAAAATAAATTTTCCTTCCCTCCAGCAAATAAAACGGTCGACAGGTTCCTGCCGAATATGCAGGTGTCCGGTTTCCTTGTTAAAGCTCGAGACCTGCCCTGGTTTCAGAAAATGCTCCTTTCCTCCGGTCAGCAGGGAAATTTTCCCTTCAGTCAGGGCAACGGTTACCGTTTCCTCATCCGGATAGGCATTTACGTTGAAGGAGGTCCCGTACACCCTGATCTCCGGACCTGGATTTTGTACGATAAAAGGAATTGGGGCTTTCCGGACCTGGAAAAAAGCTTCCCCGAAAATTTCCACCTGACGGACTTGCCCCCTGAAAAGGGGAGGATAAGTCAGTACGGAACCGGCATTCAGCCAGACCTTGGTTCCGTCAGGCAGATCAACTACCGTCCGGGTACCCGCAGGAGCCACAACAGAAACCGTCTGTCTGGCCCACTGGGTATTCATTTGCTGAACCCGGGACTGAAGTGCCTGTTGATCCAGGCTAAGCCAGACCGAATAAAAAATAAGCGGAATCACCAAAACAGCGGCAATTTTGCCGAAAATAACGGATAAGCTCCTGTTTTTTACCGGGACAACGACTTTGTTCATCCTTTCCCTGAGAGCCTTCCACCAGCGTTTAATTTCCAGATCACTGACCGGAGCTGATGAAAAGGAGAGGTCACAGACCAGCTTAACAGCTTCATCAAATTCTTTTGTCAGCTCCGGATGCAAAAATTTCCACCGGTTCCATTTTTCCGGATCCGGAACATCCTTCCCCCTGGCCCAAAGCATGAAGTCTTTATCCAGAATCAACTGCTGAAATACGAGTTCATTAAACTGATTCATGTCCTTATTTTATAGAAAGGGAAGAAAACAATCAGTTTATACTCACTTTTAAAGAAAATTTTACCGGGAAGCTTATTTTGTCAGTTTCGCCTTATTCGCCCCATGTCCATCAGCCGAAAGACCGAACGATTGAAAAAGCTGAAAAAGAATAAACCCGACATTGGAGCCCGTCAGGTCCAGAAATTTTTTATCCTGCCGGATACTTTCAAGCGCACGCACCAGCAGATTACGGACCGACTGAACATTCATATTCATAACCCGGGCAATCTCATCAAATTTCAGTTCATGATGGAAACGAAGCAGGATAACTTCCCGCTGCCGGGCGGTCAGACGCTGAAGACATTTCATGATGAGCTGACTGGTGGTCTTTTGTGTTTCCTCCCTGACAATAAAATCTTCCATTGAAAATTCAAAGGAAGAAACAGGAGTCTGTTTTAACGAGCTGGTTCTTTTCTGCCTTTCGATCTGTTTCAGCAGTTCATGCCGTACCGACATAAAAAGGTAAGGCCTTACCTTTTCGACCGTATACATCTTCTCCCGGCGGGTCCAGATATCCGCGAACACATCCTGTATGGTATCCCGGACAATCTCCCGAACAGGAAGCAGCTTCATCCCATAGGTATACAAATCACGAAAAAGAACGATAAACAGTTCCTCCATAACGACATACCGGCCCTCCTGAAATTTTTTCCATAAGTCCTCAACGGAAACGGATTTATTTGCAGAAGCCTCCATGATTATGCATTTACATCAATACTGGCATTTGTAATTCTGCTGGCTCAAACCAAAAAGAGCAGGGGCTACTGCAAATATATTATTTTTAAGTAAATATTCAAAAGACAAAGTCACCTCCGGTGGGGTATTCTCCGGGTAATCACTCTGTTAACCCGCCCGGCACACCATCATAAAATAAGCCGCTGCTCAGTAGAGACAGCGGCTTATTTTATATCCCGTATCCGAATGCTACTTCTTATAAATCTTCTTGTAGCCGTAGATCGCTTTGTCTCCGAGCAGTTCTTCAATGCGAAGCAGCTGGTTGTATTTGGCCATCCGGTCGGAACGGCTCAGCGAACCGGTCTTGATCTGTCCGGAATTGGTAGCCACGGC
>JBFWIL010000032.1:0-15802 GCA_050256015.1 Mangrovibacterium sp.
TTTGCTGGGAGTCTTGCTTCCTCCTGCTCCTTTTTATGAGGAACAGGTAGCTTTTCAACTCTTCCTGGGCAGTTACGCCCGAATCATCGTGGCCAGCCTTGCAGCCTATCTGGCCGGATCTTTTCTGAATGCCTTTGTGATGAGCCGTTTTAAGCTGCTCACCCGGGGGAAGGGCTTTTCCCTACGGGCTATTTTTTCTACCCTGATAGGCGAGGGAGCTGATTCGCTGATCTTTATTACAGTTGCCTTTGCCGGGATTTTCCCGCTAAAGGTCATTCTGGCAATGATCATTACCCAGGCGCTACTGAAAGTTAGTTATGAAATTATCGTTCTTCCGGTAACCGTGCTGGTTGTGAAAAAAGTAAAGGCCATTGAAGGAGAAACTATATTTGATGATTCTGTATCGTATAACCCGTTCCTTATAAAACAGATATGATGAAGAAAGCTTTGGTCGTATTTTCGGGCGGGCAGGATTCAACAACCTGCTTGTTCTGGGCAAAAGAACGGTTTGAAGAGGTGGAGGCCATTTCGTTCGACTACGGACAAAGGCACCGGCTGGAACTTGAGGTCGCGGCGTCGATCGCGGCCAAAGCCGGCGTTCCCCGGCAGGTCTTTAAACTGGATTTGTTAAATGGGATGACAAGCAATGCCCTGACTGATCCTGATGTCGAAGTCGAGAAGGAAAAACCGGCTGACCGTCCGCCAAACACCCTGGTTGAAGGCCGAAACATGCTTTTCCTGACTTATTCGGCCGTTTATGCCAAATCGAAATGCATTCATCACCTGGTAACCGGGGTAGGGCAGGCCGATTACAGCGGCTACCCGGATTGCCGGGATGAGTTTATCCGGTCACTGAACCAGACACTGAACCTGTCGATGGATTATTTGTATGAGATCCATACGCCGCTGATGTGGAAAAATAAGGAGCAGATCTGGCAACTGCCCCGCCTGTAAATTACGTAAAAACGGACTGGAAAGCTATTTGAGCAGGAGACCGGAGAAACTTGGAATTAACGATTAAACAGACACAAGTATCAAGACACAAGACGCAAGACAGGAGAACCAGGAAAAACAACAGTAACCTTTCAAACGCGAAGCTTCCTGCTTTTTAAACAATTTAACCATCTGACCATTGAACAGTTTAACAATTTTTTTTCAGCTATGGATAATCTAAAACATCTCGGGAATGAAACCAACTATTCATTCACTTATACACCGGACGTGCTGGAAACATTCGATAATAAGCATCCGGATGGAGATTACTGGGTAAAATTCAATAATCCTGAATTTACCAGCCTTTGTCCCATAACCGGACAACCTGATTTTGCCACGATCTATATCAGCTACATGCCCGATAAAAAGATGGTCGAGAGCAAGTCGCTCAAATTATACCTGTTCAGTTTCCGGGATCACGGGGCTTTTCATGAGGACTGTATCAACATTATCATGAAAGATCTGATCCGGCTGATGGATCCGAAATACATCGAAGTCTGGGGTAAATTCCTTCCCCGCGGAGGCCTGAGTATCGACCCGTATGCCAATTATGGCAGGCCTGGCACAAAATATGAGGAACTGGCCTGGTACCGCCTGCAGCAGCACGATTTGAATCCTGAAAAGGTAGATAACCGGTAAAACCTGGAATTTTGACGGCTGGTTTGCTTTTATCGCTTATTTTTACGGGATGAAGCATTTATTCGGATATTTGCTGTCGCCGGTTTACCTGTTGTGGTTTATACTGCTCCTGCTGATCTTTCATCCGGCACAGGTGGTCTGCCGCTATCTGGGCGGTTATTCGCTACGGAAAAAATCAGTGGATCTGCTGAATTTTTTGTTGCTTTACGGTCTGGTTATTTTGGGTGTTCGGATACGTTTCCGGGGTTTTGGACAGCTGCCGGAGGGGCGGCCTTTTATTATTGTTTCCAACCATCAAAGCTTAATGGATATTCCGCCTATTGTCTGGGGGTTCCGGAAATACCATCCCAAGTTTGTGTCGAAAAAGGAACTGGGTAAAGGAATTCCCAGTATTTCATATAACCTGCGTCATGGTGGCTCGGTATTGATTGACCGGGCCAACGGCCGGCAGTCGATTCTGGAAATCAGCCGGCTGGGAAAGCATATTGAACAGGAAAATTACTGCGCCAGTATTTTTCCGGAAGGTACCCGCAGCAAAAGCGGGAAAATGAGACGTTTTCAGCATCCGGGCATTGCTGCTTTATTGCGTGCCGCTCCACATGCCCTGCTGGTGCCTTTTGTTATCGACGGGAACAGCCGGCTGACATCCATGGGCTATTATCCGCTTCAGTTTGGTGTCCGGCTGAATTATACTGTACTGGAACCTATTGATCCTGCCGGCCGCGACATCAAAGAACTGACCGAAGAAGTGGAGCAGAAGATCAAAGAGTCTCTGGGACAGGCATATCCGGCAGGCTCCACGGAGCACGGTAGGTATGCTTGATCAATTCTGCTGCAAATGCTTTTGCAGTAACTGGATCCGTCCATGTTTTGTCGAAAGTCGGGTGACCGTCATGAATTTTGAAACCATCTTTGACAACAGTCTTGATCATTTCATCATCTTTCAGGTTGGTGAATTCCATTTGATCACCGTTCCATGCCAGCTCTTTATTCAGGCCCTGCAGGCGGACAGCGAGTACTCCCATAACCACCATTTCATTGAATGGTCCGGCTTCGCTGAAGTCAGAAGCAGTTTTGACACGGCTTTCAGTACTTTCCTTACATGCGCGTACCCAGTCCATTTCATGGCTCGTTTCCACCCGGCGACGGAACTTCGGGGCATCGGGAACACGGCCTGACAACAACCAGGGATCTTTCCCGTAGCAACCGCAAATAAGCGTGTCCTTCGTACCGTGGAAGGCAACATAACCACCGGCATCGTTCGGTTCTTTACCTGCAGGCCATCCATCGGGAAGCATTGGTTTAATACCGCCGTCATACCAGTAAACATCGACTTCAGGTAGTTTGATCTTCATTTTCTTTTTCGGTTTCCTTTCGGGGAAAGTCAGGCGGACAGATTGTGCTGTCGGTGCACAATCGTTCAGCAACAACGTTGAATTTCCCTGGACTTTTGTCGGATAGCCTAGTTCAAGACCAACGAATACAGGATGCAGGATGTGGCAGGCCATGTCGCCAAGAGCGCCTGTTCCGTAATCCCACCAGCCCCGCCAGTTCCATGGATGATAGATTTCGTTGTAAGGACGCATTTTTGCCGGACCAATAAACAGGTCCCAGTCCAGTGTCTCCGGTACCCACTGTCCGTTTTCAGGAGTATTCAATCCCTGCGGCCAGATCGGCCGGTCGGTGAAGGTGTCGACCCGGGTAATTTCTCCGATCTCCCCGTTGGCGATCCACTCAACCATCAGGTTCACTCCTTCTTCCGAGGCTCCCTGGTTGCCCATCTGGGTGGCTACCCCGTATTTCCCGGCCAGCCTGGTCAGCAGGCGGGATTCGTATACGGAATGGGTGAGAGGTTTCTGTAAAAAGACATGTTTTTCCAGGGTCATGGCATGAGCGGTGATAAGGGCATGGGTGTGGTCGGCCGTGGCTACGACCACGGCATCGATGTCCTTGCCCATTTCGTCATACATCCTGCGCCAATCCTTGTACTTCTTTGCATTCGGATAGCGTTCGAACACACGGGCTGCATATTTCCAGTCCACATCACAGAGCCCCACTATATTTTCCGATTCCAGGTTTTTCAGGTTGGCAAATCCCATTCCGCCGATTCCCACGGCGGCGATATTCAGTTTGTCACTCGGGGTCTTATGCCCGAGTCCGGCGACAACATGGCTGGGAATAATGGTGATTCCGGCAGCAGCCGTTGCTGCTGTTCCCAGAAAAGAACGTCTGGAAAACTGTCCGGCAGGATTTGATTTTCTTTTCATGAGTCATTCAGGTTTTATGTGGTTCTTTTAATCGTCTGTAAAGTAAATTACTCCGGAAATTCCACATAAAGTTACAATTATCCGCCTGATTGACAAAGTTTTTTTAGCCTGATCGTCCGCGTGCCCGGAGAATGTATGGAATTTTGCAGGCCAATGAAAAGGTTACTTACCGGACCATTTTTATTGTGGATCAGCAGGGAGAAATACGCCGGTGTTTTCGGGGAAGGCTACCCTGTAATTAAAAATCCATATTGCCGAAGTCCATTTCATTTGTGTCGTCGGAAGTGTTTTTCTCGTTTTTAAAGTTGTTGATCTTGTAGCTGAGGATCAGGGATACGATCCGGGGCTCCCGGCTCCATTTGTTGTGTGATCTGAAGTTAAGCCCTTCCGTGTTGTTTTTCATTTTTCCGGTGCCGAAAATGTCACGGATACTTACCGTGGCTGTAAGCTTTTTGTTCAGCAGGTCCTGCCGAAAAGCCAGATTGGTGAACAGCATGCTGCCCCGGTCTCCCTGGGAGGATACCGATGAGCCCCTGTACATGGACATCAGCTGCAGTTTGCTGTTGGAGGCAAGTTTTACAGAGACGTTGAATCGGCCGTCAAGATTTGTACTTTCCCTTTCCGTGAGCTCTTCTTCGGATTCATCTTCGATTCGGTAGTTGTACAAGGACAGGCTGCTGTTTACCTGCAGCCATTTGGTCAGATTCACGTCGCCCATGAGTTCGGCTCCCAGGGAATAGTCTTTATTCAGGTTTACCGTCGATCCATAGAGAATGTCGTCATCGCCCAGCGCTTCCTGGTACGTGATCATGTCGTCGGTGATCCGGTAGAAGCTTTCTAGCGAGAGGAAAGACGGGCCGAAGCGTTTCATTAGTCCCAGTTCCCATGAGTTGGTATATTCGGGGCTGAGCCCGGGATTACCCTGCCGGATGGAATACTGATCTATATATTGCGGAAAAGGATCCAGATCCCGGCCTCTGGGCCGGTTGATCCGCCTGCTGTAGCTGGTCATGAGCTGGTAGTCTCCGGGCAGTTGCCAGGACAGGTGAACCGTGGGAAAGAAGTCGAAGCGATCGAGCAGATAGTTTTGTCCGCTTTCCGGCAGGTTGGTTTCTCTCCGGGTGTATTCACCCCGTCCGCCCAGCATGTACTGAAGGGGGCCCAGTGAGTTGGAAAGCGTAATATAAGCCGAATGAATGTCGCGTGAGAATTCCTGGAAGTTGCTGAAATCCTCATCTTTTTTCCAGTTCTGTGAAGTCTGGTTGAAGCGTTCCATCAGGTAGTCTTCGTCCGACCGGTCAAGCCGGCTTTGCAGTCCGGCCTCAAGCCTTCCTTCCGTACCCAGGGAAAGGGTGTAGTCGAGCTGAAAACGGTATCTGTTGTCCGATTCGTCTTCTGTGGTGCGTAGACGGATGTTGAAAGCACCGGTAGACGCTTCGTAATCCGATCCGGTACTATACTCGCTTTCTTCATCACGGTCATCTCCTGTGCGGTGCGAGTAATACGCCAGGGCTTCCAGCTTGTGGGTTCCTTCTGCGTTGAACTTATGCAGCAGGTTGATGTTTCCGCTGACATAATTACCTGTTCTCTTTGAGGGATCCTTTTCCACGGAATATGTTGTTATTGATGCAGGTTCCGTATACTGAAGAATCCGGGCGCTACCCCCTCCTTCAAAACGGTAATGACCATAGTCTCCGATAAGACCCAGGCTTGTCCGTTCAGACAGAAAGAAATCGGCTCCGCCTTTAAAACGGTAACCTCCCCGGTTATGGTCCCGGTCTCCTTCCTTGATCAGGAAAGAGCTTGTTCCGTCTTCCCCGTAGGTTTCCCGGGAGGAATAACTGTCTCCGGAAAAGGAACGGTCGTTGAGATCGACTCCAAAGGTGAAGTTTCTTTTGGCCGTCTTGTGGTTGAAAGTGGCATCCAGCCGTTTTTTGTCGTTCGTACCGATCATGGTGTTGACAATACCGTTAATTCCGATCCTGACATTTTCCTTCATAACCACGTTGATAATTCCGGCTACGCCGTCCGGATCGTAACGGGCAGAAGGATTGGTAATGATTTCAATATTCTCGATGGCCGAGGCGGGGATCTGCTGAAGGGCGTCGCTGCCTGTAAGTACACTGGGGCGTCCGTCAATCAGCACGGTGAAGCTGGAAGATCCGCGCAGGGAGACGTTACCTTCAACATCGACCTGCACCGAGGGGGTGTTCTCCAGTGCATCCACCGCAGTTCCTCCGTCGGCATGGATGTCCTGCGAAACATTGATGATTTTTTTGTCTACTTTGTATTCTACCCTTGGCCGTTGGGCAACAACCTCTACGGTACTGATTTCCTGGGTGGATGGTTCCAGTCGGATGGTACCCATGTCAATTTGCCGGTTGGAACTTGTGATTTCGATGTTGTTGATCCTTGTCTTGTTGAATCCGATAAAGTTGGCTTCCACATAAAAATTTCCGGGAGCCAGGTTTTCGATCCGGAATTCTCCTTCGGCATTGGTGATTCCCCCTGATACCAGTGTGGAATCGTTGCTGTTGAAAACGGAAACATTGGCATATTCCATCTCCTTACCCGATTCCGTATCGACTACTTTGCCGCGGATGATGATTCTTGCGGTCGTGTTGCCGGTATTTTTGTCAGATTCCTTCATGGGTTGGGCCCATAAGGAAATGTGCAGGCATAACACTGCAAGTACTCCAAATAACGTTCGCATCCTTTCTCTCTTTATTAATCCTGTATGTTGTGTGACATAAAATTAGCCGGGGGGTTTAATGCCTCATCACTAAATCTTGTTAATAATTGTAAACGGAATCTGTTTTTCTTATCTTTGATTTTGTTATGCCTTGATTAACATACAACGCTAGATAAACCGGAATATGAAAAATGCAGATCGGCTCATTTTTATCCTGGGGGTTCTGGTTTTTTTGTCTTCCTGCTCGGGATCTGCAGGGAGAAGAAGAAACGGGTCCGGACAATCCAAATCTGTGGGGATTCAGTTGTATTCGGTCAGGGAGGATATGGAAAAGGATCCTTCCGCAACCCTGGCCCGTCTGGGCGAAATCGGTTATGCTTATGCCGAAGCGGCAGGTTATGCCGATGGTAAATTCTACGGGATGAGTCCGGTCGAATTTAAGACGCTGCTTGGGAAAAACGGCATGAGCATGAAAGGTTCTCATGCCGGAATCAACCTGCCTGCGGCCGTAGACTGGGGAAAGACCATGGCCTGGTGGGATACCTGCATTGCCGCCCATAAGGAAGCCGGGGCGGAATGGATTGTGAAACCTTCTATGGGGAGGGAAGCATACCGCAGCCTGGATACCCTGAAAATGTACTGTGCGTATTACAACGCCATCGGGGAAAAATGTAATGCAGCCGGTATTCGTTTTGGTTATCATAATCATGCCAGTGAGTTTGACACCGAACTGGACGGGAAGCCGGTCTATGATATTCTGCTGGAGAATACCGATCCGGAGAAAGTGATGTTTCAGCTGGATCTGTACTGGATCAAGGAAGGAGGCAAGGAGGCATCCGACTATTTTGAACGTTATCCCGGACGTTTTGAAATCTACCACGTGAAAGATGAAAAAGAGCTGGGGGCCAGCGGAACCATGGATTTTAAGACGGCTTTTGAGCTTGCGGAGAAAGCCGGGATGAAGCACTATGTGGTGGAGGTGGAACGTTACGATTATGCTCCGCTGGAGAGTGTGACCAGGAGTTATGAATTTTTAAATACGGCCGATTATGTAAAATAGCCGGTAATTTGATACAATCGCGGCTGCTTAATTTTTTCGGCAGCCGAATCCGGGAGCGATTTTAAGCCGTCGGGCCATGAGAAAACCCGGAAGGGTGCAGAGCATCACCCAGATAAAGAAATGCCGGTAGCCTATATGTTCCTGGAGCCAGCCGCTTAGCATGCCGGGGAGCATCATGCCCAGGGCCATGAATCCGGTGGAGATGGCGTAATGTGCCGTCCGGTGTTTTCCTCCTGAGAGCCAGATCATATACAGCGTGTAGGCAGTAAAGCCAAATCCGTATCCGAATTGTTCGATCACCACGCAACTGCTGATGAGGTACAGGTTTTGCGGCTGGATGAAGGAAAGGTATACATAAACCAGATTGGGCAGGTTCATGGCCATGACCATGGGCCAGAGCCAGTACTTCATGCCCCGGCGGGCGACGGCAATGCCTCCCAGGATGCCTCCCAGGGTCAGGGCAATGACCCCGGCTGTTCCGTAAATAACCCCAATGTATCCGGTGCTCAGTCCGAGTCCGCCCATCGCGGGTTCGTCAAGCATAAACGGTGCAGCCAGTTTTACCAGTTGCGCTTCTCCTAACCGGAAAACAAGCAGGAACAAGAGGGCGGAACCGATACCTTTTTTTCGGAAATAGGAAAGAAAGGTATCCGTAAAGCCAGCAAGAACCGCCCGGGGAGATCTGCCTGTTCTTTTCCGGTCGGCAGCCGGACAGGGAAGTGTAAGGAAATGCCACAGGCAGAATGACAGAAAGAGTCCGCCTAGAATGAAAAAAGTTAGCTGCCAGGCCAGGGCAATGGTGCCGGCATGCTGCTCCAGGTAGCCTGCCAGAATGACGAGCGGTCCCTGTCCTGCCAGCATGGCAAAGCGGTAAAAGGTGTTGCGGATACCTACAAAAAAAGCTTGACGGTGTTCGGACAAGCCCAGCATGTAAAAACCGTCGGCAGCAATGTCGTGGGTGGCTGAGCTGAAAGCCATCAGCCAGAGAAAAGCCAGGGAATACTGCACAAAGCAGGGAGCCGGAAGGCTGAAGGCCACTGCAGCCATAGCACTTCCTACCAGCAGTTGCATGCTTATAATCCAGAACCGCTTGGTGCTCAGGTTGTCGATCAGCGGACTCCATAGTGGTTTGATAACCCAGGGCAGGTACAGCCAGCTGGTGTACAGGGCAATGTTGGTGTTCGAAAGGCCCAGCCGTTTGTACATGATGACCGACACACTCATTACCACCACGTATGGCAGTCCTTCGGCAAAATACAGTGAGGGGATCCAACTCCAGGGATTTCGGGTGACTGGCTTTTCCATTTTTGATTCGTTTGCTTCTCGGTAAGGCTGTTGCCGGCTTATGGTTTGTATATGGTTTTCAGTTCTGCTCCGCGGAAATAATGCGCCAGGATATGCCGGTAGCTGAATCCATGTTCGGCCATAACGGCTGCGCCGATCTGGCAGAGGCCTACTCCGTGTCCCCATCCTGCTCCGTGGAGTAAAAACTGCCGGGGAATGCCATTACGGATTTCGGGATAATCAACCACAAAGGCCGAGCTGTACAGATGGGAAGGGGAAAGGGCTTTCCGTATTTCCAGTTCCTTGCCAATGACCAGCGTTTGTTTGGATCCTGTGACACGTAGGCGTACCAGTCGCCCGCTGACCCCTCTTTCCACCGGGTCCAGCCGGAGGATGGTTCCGAAATCCGTTCCGGTTTTCCGCAGCAGCAGGTTGGCCAGTTCCTCCTGGCTGTAGGAAACTTTCCACCGGTAAAAATCAGTGGTACGCCGGTCGAATTGCGGGAGAACCTGGGTAAGCACCGGTTTGTATTGCGTATTGCAGAAAGCAGGCGGATTGCTCCTAATCCATTTCCGGGCCTGTTTTTCCCGGCTCAGGTCAGGTTTTACCGTTCCGGTTTCGGCATCGCGTATGCCGGTGAGGTAACTGTGAGGAACCGGTTCCCAGACCCGTTCAAAATTTTCGGTCATACCTCCGCAGCATTTGGAAAAACGGGCATCGCAAATTGCTCCGGCCGATATTAAGACTTCGCCATAGGTGGATTGTACAGCCTCAATTGCCTGCTTGCTCAGGATGCGGCCGGTTCCCTGATAGCGCTGGCAATGATCATCGGCACAAACGTCAAATAAGCGGTGATCTTCCCGGTCATACCAGCGGATCCGTTCTCCGGGCGTTTCTGTTTCCGTGTGGCCTGGTGCGGCGGCCCCTGGCTTCTTCCTTCGCTCCAGTTGGGCGAGCAGCCAGCTGCGGGAGATTACGGCGTGGGCTTTCAAAAGCTCAGGAGAGCTGGTGGCTCGCATTTCGGAAGAGATGACCGATTCCAGGTATGTTTCCAGCCGGATCAGGTTGATGAGGCGGACCAACCCGTCTTCGGGAAGAAGCCGCAGACTTCCTGAATAGCGCAGGTCTTCCTGCTGTTCCCAATGGAAAGCGATGCCTATGCTTACCTGTCTGACCAGGAAAGAGCAGCCGGGTGATGCCGGAGTCAGGGTGAGTTGGCTGGAGCATACCGAAGATGCTCCTGAAAGAATCAGTTTCACTTCTTCTCCGCGGAGGATGGCCCGGCAGAACCCTGTGAACGGTCGGCTTGCCTCTGCAATTTCGTCTCTGGTCCGGGTAAGTGTATATATTCCGCTTAATTCAAAGCTGATTTCCGGAGCAGCCAGTATTCCGGCGTGTATGAGTGGTTGTCTGTTCATCGGCTGGCAGTGATTTGTTTGATAAGTTGCTTAAAGGAGGCATCGTTCAGACTGACTTCATCCAGAAGTGCGGCCAACTGTTCCGGGCGGATTTTATTGTAATCTTCCTCCCGGGGCAGAATGATCAGTCCGCCGAGTTCAGAGGAAGCCGGACTGAGCAGTAGTTGTTGGGCCCCCCGGGCATGATACAGCCGGGGACGCTGTTTTTCCCGGGGGAAGATCAGCAAATTCCAGCGGCCGTTCCGGAAGTTACAGAGCAGGTTGAGCATGGGTTCCGGTTTTTCCGGCTGCAGTTGTGCCAGGATATGCAGAATCCGGCCGAACCAGCGTTCCAACTCTCCTGCTGAAGCGGAGGAAAGGTTGACGGCTTTGCGAAAGTATTCTTTCCCAATGGCTGTTATGCTTAGCCCCGGTGCGGCTACCAGCAGTTTCCCGTAACGGCCGGCTATGTCTTCTTTTTCCCTTTCTGCCGGCAGCATGCCGCGGCTGACGGCCTGAAAATGCATATGATCGGGTGCTGAGGCTCCGCATTGCGGACCGTTGTATAACAGGGTGTATGCCGGGAGCCGGCGGCTGAATTCCAGCAAACTGGGGAATTCCGTTTCGATTTGCTGGGGGCGGTGTTCGTTTAGCACCAGGGTGAAATGCTCCGGAAAAACAGGAAAGGGGTTGAGCAACAAGCTGTAGCGGTTATCCATGGCAAGGGCCTGTTGTTCCGGAGGCCGGTTGGTTTCGCAGAGGAAACAAGGCCGGAGTCTTACCGATGCGGAATCGGTTGCTGCTGCCGTGGAGCGCATCCGTGCCGGATTATGCTGAAGGATCAGCTCAAATGCTTCGTAACGGAATGTTTTGGATACGACCTGGCTCAGCGCGGCATAGTTTTTTCCGGCCAGCGGCCATTGATTTTGTTGTTCCCGGATCAGCCGGTTGAGTGCTGCGGCAAGTTTACCGGACTGCGGATCGCTTATCCTGTTCTTTTTGCGGTTCATTCGGATTCTGGTCTGTAATTCTATGCTGCGCAGGCGGTCTTTGTAGTTGTCGTGTTCGTTTTGACGCTGCAGATCAAGAGCGGCATCCGTGTTGTCCTCCCAACGCCGGCAGAGATAAACGGGAGAGTAAAGGCGGCCGGTCTTCCAGCTGCGCGAGATGGCCAGGGCAACGGCATAATCTTCTCCATAGCTGGTGTTGGGAAAACGGATTTCACGGATTACCGGTGTGTAAAAAGCTCTGGGAGCACCCAGTCCGTTGATGCGCAGGGCGTTGTTCGGGCCGTTCTCCTGGGTCCATTCCCGGTGGTCAATAAGTCCGGGAGGCAGCGGATTCAGCTTATAATCACAGATCAGGTAAGAACCGATCACCATGGCGCAGCGTTCCCTGTGAAACACATCGACCAACTTCTGCAGGCTGTCTTCTCCTGCATAAAGGTCATCGCTGTCGAGTTGTACGGCAAAGCGTCCGCAGCACGTATGGAATATGGCCTCGTTCCAGCAGCCTCCGATACCCAGGCCGGTGCGTTGCGGACAAAGACGGACCAGCCGCTTGTCTGTATATTGCTTGAGCAGTTCGGTAGTCCCGTCGGTGGAATGGTTGTCGACCACGATCAGGTTGAAGGGGAAGCTGGTCTTTTGGTTCAGTACCGAATTAACAGCGTCGCAAATAGTCCGGGCCCGGTTGCGGACGGGGATGACTACGCTGGCTTCCACCGGAAAATCTTCCCAGTGGCTGACTTCCCGGAAAGGAGGGGTAAGCAGGGCGCCCAGCTTGTACAGGTGGGCGGCGCAGGCTGCTTCCATTTCCCGTTGCATTTCCCGGGAATCCGGATTGAGGTAGTCAAACTGTTTAGCTCCGGATTCCCGGATATCGTTTTCCTCCACGGAAAACAGAGGCTCGGGCAGGCGGAGCAGCTTTCCTTTACGGGAAGCCAGCAGCCTCAGGGCATAGGCTCCGGCGTGCTGCCATCCGGGTTCTGTTTCCCGGGCAAAGGCTTCGAGCATATTACGCCGGTAAAGCTGGGCCGGACCGAAGTTGAAGCTTTCACGCAGACTTCCCGGCTGGCAGTCGGTTACCGCATGGTAGCGCCTTTCTCCGCAGACGATTTCGTAATAGTCGCCGTACACCATGGCTGCAGCGGTGTTGTGTGCTGTGCTTTCCATTCGTTCCAGGGCAAATTGTCCCGGTTCCAGCCGGTTTCCGCTTAAGGCCAGCAGTACCAGCCTGCTTCGTGCTTTCCGGGCGATGGCTTTTATTGTTTCAACCGATACGGGCCGGTTGGTGAGCAGGATTTCTGCCCCGGAATAGTTGGAGGGAGCGGGACTGAGCACAAAGAGGGAACCGCAGCAGGCTGAGGCACGCAGCAGGCCGATCGTGTGCTGGGTTTCCCGTTGTTCTCCCTCGGCAATAAAACAGTCAATTTTCACTCGAAAAAAAAATTAGTTGATAATCCATAATCCCGGATTTTCCCGCGATGTAGTTACCAGTTCAGCCTTACCGGGCGGCTGAGTTTGCTTTCGTTGCTGAGACGGTCCAGGGCAGATACCCGGAACTCAAAGCGTTCGGCCGGACCGTCAGCCGGTTTCAACCGGATCCGGCTGGAGCGTGTAATAAGCAAAATGGAGCGGGGATCGGAGGGGTCGCAAGCTTCCCCTTTTTGGTTTATATAAACGATGTAACACACCGGGCGGTCTGTTTCATCCCGGAATTTTGGTGTTTTCCAGCGAAGTTCCGTGCCCCGTCTGCGAAAGCGTCTGGGAGCCCGGGGAGGAAGGTCGTCTATCCAGGGCATGGGGGGAATAAGGGCAGGCAGGGCATACAGGTCTTGTTGCAGGCTGTCCTGAAATCCCATCAGATCGCGTTCCAGATGTTTGGCGCTGTACAGGGCCCCTCCCTGAATCCCCTCAAATTTTCGCATCATGCGGATCTGACGGGGCAGCTGACTGGCTTGTCTCCATTCGGGAACAGCGGAAGTCCTTCCCGATTTATACAGTGCCTGCCCGATGTAAAGGGTCCGGTTAAAACGGTTGGCATTCCACCAGCGGCAAAGCAGTTCAAAGTTGGCCGCCGGATGACCGATATGCCAGTATAGCTGAGGAAGCACATAATCGATCCAGCCGTTTTGCAGCCATTTGAGAATGTCGGCATACAATCCGTCATAGTTAGTGATTCCGGCCGCGGTCAGTGAGCCCCGGGAATCGTCCGACTGGTTACGCCAGACCCCAAACGGACTGATCCCGAATTTTACCCAGGGCTTGGGTTCCTTGATTACCCGGGCCAGCAAGCAAATGGTTTCATCCACATTGTTCCGGCGCCAGTCATTAATCTGTTCGGGCCGGAAAGATCCGGGATGCTGGTGGTAGGTGAGCAGGTCGGGAAAGGGAACCCCGGCAACAGGATAGGGATAAAAATAATCGTCAAAATGAATGGCGTCAACATCGTAACGGCTAACAATATCGCGGACCACTTCAGAAATGAATATCCGGACTTCAGGGAGTCCCGGATTGAAGTAGAGCTTCCCCCCGTATGTAACAATCCATTCCGGATGACTGAAGGCGATGTGGCTGGCTGCAAGTGGTTCGCCGGCATTCTGTGCAACGCGGAACGGATTGCACCAGAGGTGAAATTCCATATTTCGCCGGTGACATTCGCGAATCCAGAAAGCCAGCGGGTCGTAGCCCGGATTTTTACCAGGGGTGCCGGTAAGGTACCGTGACCAGGGTTCCAGTTCGGAGGGGTAGAAGGCGTCGGAGGCGGGACGTCCCTGAAAGATTACGGCATTGAAGCCGGTTTGCTGAAGCCGGTCGAGCAGGGCAAGGGCTTCCTGCTGCTGTGCCTCGGGTGTAAGGCCCGGACGGGAGGGCCAGTCGATATTGTTTACAGTGGCTACCCAAGCTGCACGGAATTCATATTTGGGAGGTTTACCCTGTCCTTCCACCCGGAATATAGCCATAAGAAGCAGCAGGCAAAGCAATGGAATACGCATAGATCTGATTTTTCTTTTTCTTTTGGCGGTGCAAATTAACCTATTTCTGCGAGATATGTGCACCTGCAGGAGTAATTTTCAAGTGGATTGAAGGATTCCGGTCAGAATAAGCTTGGCCGAAGCGATGCGCTCTACCGGCTCAAAACGCAGGCTTAATTTGCTTGCTTTTTCTTTCATCCTGCATTTCCCGGAATTTTGCTGGACATATTGCAGGATACGTGAAAAAACCGGCGATTGGTAAAAGGGAGATTGCTGTTCGGATACAAAGCAACAGATCATTTTTTTATTTTTCAGAATGATGCGTTCCATTCCCAGCTCAATGGCCAGCCAGCGGAGACGGACCACTTCGAGCAGTTCGCTTCCGGAGGCCGGAAGCGGACCGAAACGGTCGACAAGGCCGTTTTCAAATTGCTGCAGGCTTTCTTCCGTTTCCAGCTCGTCAAGTTCCCGGTACAGCAGCATTCGTTCGGAGACGCTCCGGATGTAGGTATCGGGGAAAAGCAGTTCCATGTCGGTATCGATCTGGCAGTCGCGGACAAAAGATTCGGAAAGAGATGCTTTACCGGGATCGGGTTTGTCTTCCCTGAACAGTTCCGGGTATTCTTCCTGCTTGAGTTCCTGGATGGCTTCGTTCAGAATGTGGTGGTAGGTTTCAAAACCAATATCGGCAATAAAGCCGCTTTGTTCTGCCCCCAGCAGGTTGCCGGCTCCGCGGATATCCAGGTCGCGCATGGCAATATCGAATCCGCTTCCCAGATCGGAGAATTCTTCAACAGCCTGCAGCCGGCGGCGGGCTTCCGTGTTAACGGCAGACAGAGGCGGGGTTAGCAGGTAACAGAATGCTTTTTTATTGGAGCGCCCCACCCTGCCGCGCAACTGGTGCAGGTCGCTCAGTCCGAAATTCTCCGCATGGTTGATGATGATGGTGTTGGCATTGGGAATGTCAAGTCCAGATTCTATGATCGTTGTGGCGATCAGCACATCGAATTCGCCCCGGATGAACCCGAGCATGATTCTTTCCAGTTTTTTCCCTTCCATTTGTCCGTGGGCAACCATGGTGCGGGCCCCGGGAAGGATCCTGTTTATGGTTTCTTCTACCGCATAAATGTTTTGGACCCGGTTGTGTACAAAAAAGACCTGTCCGCTGCGGGCCAGTTCGTAGCTGATGGCTTCGCGGACTATTTCTTCGTTGAACCCGTGCAGTTCGGTGATAATGGGAAAGCGGTTGGGGGGTGGTGTTTGGATGATTGACAGATCGCGGGCACCCATCAGGGAAAACTGCAGGGTCCGTGGAATGGGGGTGGCGGTGAGCGTGAGCGTGTCGACGTTAACCTTGAGTTGTTTCAGCTTTTCCTTGACCGAAACGCCGAATTTTTGCTCTTCATCCACAATCAGCAGTCCGAGGTCCTTGAATTTTACATCTTTCCCGATAAGTCGGTGTGTCCCGATCAGGAGGTCAATGCGTCCTTCCCG
>JBFWIL010000033.1:0-15626 GCA_050256015.1 Mangrovibacterium sp.
TTTCAATCTGTTTGAGGAATTCGACGACATATTTTTTCTCATGTACACTAACGGAACCCTGATCAACGAAACTATTGCCGGGAAACTGGCCAGGCTGGGCAATGTGGTCCCGCTCATATCCGTAGAAGGCTATGAGGCCGAAACAGATGAAAGAAGAGGGAAAGGTGTCCACCGAAAAATTCGGGAAGCCATGAAAAACCTGAAAGCAGCAGGTGTTCCTTTTGGCGTATCGGTAACAGCCACGGCTAAAAATTACAATACCCTGCTTACCGATGATTTTTACAGGTATTATTTTGAAGAAATGGGGGCCACTCACATGTGGCAGTTCCAGCTGATGCCAATTGGTAAGGGAAAAGATTTGATGGAAATGATGATCACGCCAAAGCAACGAACGGAACTTTACAAAAAGTGGGAACATGTGGGCCGTACCCTGCGTTATCCGCTGGCCGACTTCTGGAATTCTTCTTCCCTGTGTACCGGATGCTTGGCCTATGGGAGATGGAACGGTTACTTCTACATCGATTTTGACGGGAAAGTATCTCCCTGTGTATTTGTCCCTTATTATGAGGAAAAAATCCAGGACATCTATAAACGGGGGGGGAACCTGGCCGATGCCATCCAATCCGGTCTTTTTAAAAATGGTCGTGCCTGGCAAAAAGAACAAGGTTTTGACCGGAAAGATCATCAGGGAGAGTATCTAATGACTCCCTGTTCCATACGCGATAATTACCGGAATTTCCGGGAAAACATTCTTACGCCCGATGCCAAAGGAATGGACAAGGAAGCGGAAGAGGCCTTACAGGACGAAGCGTACAAAAAGATCATGATAGAATATGATGAGGAATTAAAAAAACTGACCGATAAAATTTACGAAAGAAAATTCCAGAAATCGAATGTAGCTGCCGTGAGTGAGTAATCAGCATAACATAATTCCATACCGGTTCAGCCTATTGGAAGCATGGACCGGTATGGAACAAAAAAGGCTTGATGTACTTCTGTATAATCTCAGAGTGCAGCAATTCATTCATTCCGGAGACGGTAGATCTTTCCTGGCAAACAACTGAGTACTCCCGAAAATTCCAGTTCCAGCAAAAGGGAAGCAAGCTGTCCGGCAGGCAGATGGATTTCCTGTGCCAGTTCATCCACTGACAATTTCCTTCCCCGGAGCAAATCTGCAATTTTTTGTCCTGCCGGACTAAGTTTAGGAAACAAAGGTATTTGTATAGCTCCGGGAGAATCCACTTCCGGCTGCCAAGACATAAAATACTCCAGATCATCCAGATTTTCAAGAAGTCCGGCCTTCTGGTATTTAATCAGGGCGTTGCAACCACGGGAATAACAATCGCTGATACGCCCGGGAACGGCAAACACATCCCGGTTATATGACTGAGCCAGATCGGCTGTTACCAAGGCCCCCCCCTTTTCTGCAGATTCCACAATGATCACGGCGTCCACAAGACCGCCAATGATCCTGTTCCGCCTCAAAAAATTTTGCCGTTCAATTTCCGTCTGGCTGACAAAATCGGTAACCAATGCTCCTGCTTCAAGCATTTTTGCGGCCAGCTGCCGGTGCGGGGACGGATAAATCCGGTCCAGGCCGTGCCCGAGAACCCCAATGGTTGGCACACCGTATTTAAGACAAGCTTTATGGGCAGCCACATCAATACCGTATGCCAGTCCGCTCACCACACAATATCCACCCCGTCCCGCCATACCGGCAACCAGCTTATCACAAAAATCCCGCCCCCGCTCCGAAGCATGCCTCGTACCCACCACGGCAACCATCTTAACATCCTGTAAAGCATGTGTTCCCTTACAATACAACACCAGCGGAGCATCTTCACACTGCCTGAGACGTTCCGGATAGCCGTGATCCGGTAAATACAGCGCCCGGATCCTGTGCCGCTCCAGAAAAGCCAATTCCGTCTCCGCCCGTTTAAAAGCTTCCCTGTTTCCTATTTTCCGGGCCGTTACCATCCCAATGCCCGGTACTTTCATCCGCAATGCTTCACCGGCCTCAAAAACAGCACGGGCACTGCCAAAATAATCCACCAGTCGGCGGGCATTCACGGCGCCAACGCCCGGAGTCAAAGACAAAGCAATCAGACAACAATGCTCATCGGCAATCATCGGAATTTATTTTTATGATAAATCTATAAAATTTCAAACACAAAAACAAGCATTCCGTTGACGACCATACTTATACAAAAGTTTCCACTCCCGATCCGACCGGTACCTGCGGATGCGAAATAATTGTAACTTTGCCTGCGTAAAAACAAGCGAATCATCAACCAGCACCGTTACCATGCAGTCGACCATCATTTATTCCAGACAGATTGAGGCAGAACTGGAAAAGCTCATCAGCAAATACGCCCCCCGAAAAGTTTTTCTACTGAGCGAGGAAATCCCGGCGCAACGATGCCTGCCTCTCATTGCCAGACTGTGCAACAAATACGCAGTCAGAAAAATCGTGATCAGGGGAGGTGAAAACCAGAAATCGATCTGTTCGGTTGAACAGGTCTGGCAGTTTCTAAGCGAAACAGGAGCTGACCGGAAATCCCTGCTCATCAATCTGGGGGGAGGCATGCTCACCGACCTGGGCGGTTTTGCAGCTTCCACCTTTAAACGGGGCATTGATTTTATAAACCTGCCCACCACGCTACTCTCCCAGGTGGATGCCTCCCTGGGTGGAAAAACCGGCATCAACTTCAACGGACTGAAAAATGAAATCGGTGTGTTCCGCGAACCCCGTGCCGTTATTATAAACACCGATTTTTTGAAAACCATTGACCGGGAAAACTTTCTCTCGGGTTATGCAGAAATGATCAAACACGGACTGATCAAAGACCGGGAACACTGGGAAGAATTGCAGGCCTTTGGTCTGGACTCAATCGACTATGTATCTCTTCAGAAAATAATCGCCCATTCGGTAGCCATAAAAGACTGGCACGTGCAAAATGACCCCATGGAAAAGGATATCCGCAAAGCCCTGAACTTCGGGCATACCACAGGGCATGCCTTTGAAAGTCTGGCCCTGCACCGGGGATATCCCATTCTGCACGGTTATGCCGTTGCCTACGGAATGATCGCCGAACTGTATCTTTCTGTAAAGAAAACCGGTTTTAACGGACAGGATCTTCGAAAGGCAACCGGCTGGCTTCTGGAGAAATACGGAAAACTCGAAATTACCGAAGCAGACTATGATACACTTTTCCAACTGATGACACACGACAAAAAAAACGAAGGAAACCGTATTAACTTCACATTGCTCTCGGGCATCGGGCGGGCAGAAATCAATCAGAGCTGTCCCAGGGAACTGATTCTGGAAGCCCTGGATTACTTCAGAAAGCTGTAGTCTGATAAACACTTACCTTCCAAACACCCTATTTTTATGAGCTATTTAATATCCAGAGCCAATAAATCCCTTGACACCCGGATCGCTTTACCGGCATCCAAAAGCATATCAAACCGGGTACTGGTTATCAGTGCCCTCTGCGATCATCCGTTTTTGATCCGTAACCTGTCAGACAGCGATGACACCCGGGCCATGCAGAAAGTCTTCCGTTCCAGCGGAAATGTGTTTGACATCGGCCACGCCGGGACAACCATGCGCTTTCTGACAGCCTTTCTTTCCCGGATCGTTGGAGAATGGATCCTGACCGGATCAGACCGGATGAAACAACGCCCAATCCGGATCCTGGTGAATGCCCTGCGGGAATTGGGTGCACTGATTGACTACACGGAACGGGAAGGATTCCCTCCTCTCAGGATCAGAGGTTCCCATCTCAAAGGGAAGTCTCTTGAACTCGAAGGAAGTATAAGCAGCCAGTACATCTCCGCCCTGCTGCTGATTGCCCCTGTTATAGAGGGGGGACTGACCCTCCGGTTACGAGGGGAAGTGACCTCCCGCTCATACATTTTCATGACGCTGAAAATGATGGAGCATTTTGGCATAAGGCACTCCTGGAAAGGTCCGGACATCTGCATCCCGGAACAGGAATACCAGCCTTCGCCCTATACCGTGGAAGCCGACTGGTCTGCTGCATCCTACTGGTATGAAATACTGGCCCTGGCAGGAAAAGGAGAGGTAGCACTGAACAACCTGCAGTTTCCCGGACTTCAGGGCGATTCGGTACAGGCAGGCTGGTTTGAAGCATTTGGAATCCGGAGCCGGGTAACAGCAAAAGGTATAATCATAAGCAGAAATACAGACCAAGCACCTGATTTTCTGAAACTTGATCTGATCGAAAATCCCGATCTAGCCCAAACCATGGCCGTATTGTGCGTAATGAAAAAAATCCCCTTTCATTTCAGTGGTCTGTCTACCCTGAAGATCAAGGAAACCGACCGGATTGCAGCTCTTTGCAGGGAACTGGCCAAATTCGGTGCCCGGTTGGAGGAACCCGCATCTGGAGAACTTGGGTGGGATGGCTGCTTTCCTCATCCTTCCGCTCAGGTACCGGTTATCTCCACCTACCATGACCACCGCATGGCCCTGGCTTTTGCCCCCGCAGCACTCAACGGCCAGGTGATTATTGAGGATCCGATGGTCGTTACCAAATCCTATCCCGGCTATTACGAAGATTTAAAGAAAGCAGGATTTACAGTTGAAAAGACAAACAGTTAAAAGAGAGAGGCCATCCGACAAAACGGCCTTCGAAACAAACGCCGGATTCCGGATACTCCACGGCAAACATCGGAGTGCATGCTATCGTTTTTCCTTGAAAAAAGCCGTCATCAAGTCGGCACAGTCTTCTCCAATGACACCGCTCTTCACTTCCGTCCGGGGATGAAGTGCCCGCGGGGCAAAGAGAGAGAAGCCCCGCTTTTCATCGGAAGCCCCGTAAACCAGCCGGCCCAGCTGGGCCCAGCCCAGCGCACCTGCACACATCACACAGGGTTCCAGGGTTACGTACAGCGTACATTCATTCAGATACTTACTACCCAACAGATTTGAAGCAGAAGTGATGGCCTGCATTTCGGCATGGGCCGTTACATCGGTCAGTGTTTCCGTCAGGTTATGCGCCCGTCCGATAATCCTGTTGTTTATAACCACAACGGCACCCACAGGAACCTCTCCCTTACTCCAGGCTTGCCCGGCTTCCCGAAAAGCCTGCTTCATAAAATAGACATCGTCAAAGCACTCCATTGATCCGATCTTTTGTGATTAATAGGTAAACCTACAATTTATATTCCAAAATCTGCGTATTTTTGCAGCCGAACCATAAACAGACAGTACTATGTACAGAACGCATACATGCGGTGAACTTCGCCTGGAACAACAGGGGGAAAAAGCCACCCTGGCCGGGTGGGTTCAGCGAAAGCGCGAACTGGGAGGGATGATCTTCGTGGATCTGCGTGACCGTTACGGTATTACCCAGCTGGTATTTGACGAACAAAGTCCTGCGGATATCCTGGAAGCACTGAAAAAGGTCGGCCGGGAATACGTTCTTCAGGCCACAGGGACGGTGAGGGAACGCAGCAGCAAGAATTCCCGGTTGCCTACCGGAGAGATCGAAATCGAGGTCAATAAACTCAAGGTGTTAAGTCCGTCTGTCATTCCTCCTTTTACCATTGAAGATGAAAGTGACGGCGGAGATGACATCCGGATGAAATACCGGTACCTGGATCTGCGGCGCAGTCCGGTTCGGGATAACCTGATTCTGCGTTCGGAAATAGCCCATGCCGTCCGGTCCTATCTGCACAAACGTAAATTTATTGAAACGGAAACCCCCGTTTTGATGAAATCAACCCCGGAGGGCGCACGCGACTTTGTAGTTCCCTCCCGCATGCATCCGGGAGAATTTTACGCCCTTCCCCAGTCTCCCCAGTTATTCAAACAATTGCTGATGGTAGCCGGTTTTGACCGTTATTACCAGATTGTGAAATGCTTCCGCGACGAAGACCTGAGAGCTGACCGACAGCCGGAATTTACGCAAATAGACTGTGAAATGGCTTTCGTGGAGCAGGAAGATGTGCTGAACGAATTTGAGGGAATGACCAGATATTTATTTAAATCCGTAAAAAATATCGACATCAACGATTTTCCCCGAATGCCTTACCGGGAAGCGATGGAGAATTACGGATCGGATAAACCCGACATCCGCTTTGACATGCAAATCCATGAACTAAGCAGACAGGTAAAGGGTAAAGGCTTTAACGTATTTGAGGAGGCGGCATATATCGGGGGCATCTGTGCGGAAGGTTGCGGTAATTACACCCGTAAAATGCTGGATGAACTGACCCGGTGGGTTAAACGGCCCCAAATCGGCGCCAAAGGATTGGTTTACATCAAATACGACGCCGACGGATCGATTAAATCGTCTGTAGACAAATTTTACACGAAACAAGAACTAAAAGGCTGGTTTGAGACGTTCACGGCCAAACCCGGCGATCTATTGCTTCTTCTTTCAGGAGATAAAAATCCGACGCTCAAAGCTCTGGGCGAACTGCGTCTTGAATTGGGCAACCGCATGGGACTAAGGAATAAAAACACCTTTTGCCCACTCTGGGTCCTTGATTTCCCCCTGCTGGAATGGGATGAGGAAACCCGTCGTTTCTACGCCATGCACCATCCCTTTACCGCTCCGAAGCCAGAAGACATTCCGCTTTTGGACAGTCAGCCCGGAGCGGTTCGGGCCAATGCCTATGACCTGGTCATCAACGGGGTGGAAATTGGAGGAGGTTCGGTCCGTATTTCCGAGTCGGAGCTGCAGTCACGCATGTTCGATCTGTTGGGATTTACCAGGGAAGAAACCCGGGTCCAGTTTGGATTTTTGCTGAATGCTTTCCGTTACGGAGCTCCGCCACATGCCGGAATTGCCCTGGGTTTTGACCGGCTGGTTTCCCTTTTTGCCGGACTCGACAGCATACGTGATGTAATTGCCTTTCCCAAAAACAATGCAGGGAAAGACGTTATGAATGAATCGCCCTCCACCATCTCGGAAAATCAACTCAAAGAACTGCATATCCGAATTGAGCAAACTGAAATATGACTCACCGATATCCATAAAAAAAAGGAACCGTCCGGTTCCTTTTTTTATGGTGTTAAAAAAACTATTTACTAATCGACCGTCACCTTTTTCCGTGACGAATAATTTACGTGCAAAGCCGAAGCTCTTCGCAATTCCTGCTTAATATCAGTAACAATGCCCATCTTCGTGTATTCATCCACCTTAAGCGAAGTGATCATAAATGGTATTTCCGCCTCATCACGGGCTTCCCTTTCACTCGTAATAAAATCGATGATATCAGAGACATTGGCAAACTGATCGTTCAGCTGGACCCGGGGCTCCGATCCAAAAACCTTCTGATACTGCAACTGGGGTTCTCCCACATAAATGTTGCTGACCAGCGATTTTTTTTCCAGTTTTGAAAGCTCGGTTGCTTCGGGAACAGTTACTTTCACTTTCAGTGTCACCTCACGCATCTGAACCGTAACCATGAAAAAAATCAGAATCATGAATACGATATCAGGCAACGATGAAGTAGAAATGGCAGGTAACTCCTTCCCCTTGTCTTTTCTGAATTTTGACATATTACAAACCTCCCACTTTTTTAGGTTCAGCTTCCGAAATTTTGGAAGGATAAATTTCCTTTATCGCATCCTGCTGTTCTGCATCCAGGCGTTCATAAGCCTTTCCAAATTCCTGCTGAGCCAGTTCATTTCGCAGTTCGTTGATGGCACCGACCAATTCGTTCTGTACAGCAATATACGTTCCGTACTGGGTGCCCACGTCATTCTGCAGGGAAATCACTCCCTTTGTAATTCCAACGGGTCCGAAATAAGGAATTTCCTTGACCGTTTTTTCCGGAAGATTCGGATCGTCATTCGGATTGGCCATAAATTCCTTCGCTTTTTCACGAAGATCTTCCACACGCATCAGTTCACCCTCCACCAGCAGCTGATTGTTGGCATTCACCAACACCACAAAGACATTCCGCTCCTTGATGGGAGGAGTATCATCCTCTTCCTGATCGGGAGGAGGCATGGGGGGTAACCGGCGTTCCAGACCGCTGTCCGTATCCATGGTAGACACCATCAAGAAAAAGATGAGCACCATAAAGGCAATGTCAGCCAAAGATGAATTCGGTATTTCAGGTACTTTTCTAGCCATATTAATAATTTTTCCTGATTATTCGATTAATACACACCGGTTCGCCTGACTTACTTCTTCACAATACGTTTCACCGACCAAAAAATGGTAGCACCCACAGTCAGTCCTGCGAGAATATAAGTGGCAATCAGCGTAGTATCAATCCATTTCGAAACCGTGGTGGTCAGTGTTCCGTCAGCCACGAATTTTTCAACCCCGAAAAACTGGGGGAGCTGATCCGACGCCAGGCTGTAAGAGATAACCAGCACAACCACGGCCGCCAGAAAAACGACCAAGCCTTTTCTGGCTGCTGCTTTATTGGAGGCTGTATGGATCAGACTGGCGATAATGGCGATACCGCCTGTTGCAAACAGCAGAATATAAGCCCATGACAGGTTCGTATTCAACCAGCCGTTCATAACAGCATCTGCTTCATTATCGCTGATATTCGAAATCAGGGATACAATCAGAACAGCAGAAACAGCCACAAGTACCACCATCAAGATGTTTAATACTTTTTCAAGCTTCATAAGGCTGTTTATTTTTTAAGATTGTGTTTTACTAAGATATCAATCAGAGAGATGGAAGCATCTTCCATGCTGTTAACAATACTGTCGATCTTGGAAAGGCAATAATTATAGAAAATCTGCAAAATAATGGCAACAATCAAACCGCCTACGGTAGTGATCAGGGCCACTTTCATACCTCCTGCAACCAGGGCGGGACTGATATCACCGGCAACCTCAATGGCATCGAAGGCCTGGATAAGACCAATCACGGTTCCCATAAACCCGAGCATCGGGGCAATGGCAATAAAGAGCCCGATCCAGCTTAAGCCTTTTTCCAGCAGAGATGCCTGAACACCGCCATAAGAAACAACCGTTTTTTCTACCACATCCAGGCCTTCATCCGAACGGTCAAGCCCCTGATAGAAGATACTGGCAACCGGCCCGCGGGTATTGCGGCAAATATCCTTGGCTGCTTCAATACCGCCATTGGAAAGAGCTTCTTCAACTTTTTCCAGCAACTTCTTGTTGTTACTTGTAGACAGGTTCAGATAAATAACACGTTCCAGGGCAAATGCAAGACCCAGAATTAAACAGATGAGCAGGGTCGACATAAATCCGGGCCCCCCTTCAATAAACTTTTGTTTCAACTGACTGTGCACAGATCTTCCTTCTTCCGCTGCAGCAGCTGCAGCTTCTTCGGCTTCAGCGACAGAAGACTGATCCTCACCTACCTGTGTAGTTGCCTGTTCGGTTTGATCCTGCGCAACGGCATTGTCAGATGCCCCGACATAAAGCATCCCAAGAACTGCTATAAACGCAAATAGTTTTTTCATCATTGGTCTTAATTTTTAATTAGTAATCTCCTAAACATTTATAAATCTAGTTTACAATTCATTTTCCCCCAGAATAAGCTTTTGCCACGATACCAAAAGCCGCCGGCACCAACTGCCTGCCTCCCCGGATTTATGCGGAGAGAGAGGGATTCGAACCCTCGGTACCCTTTTGAGGTACACACGCTTTCCAGGCGTGCCAGTTCAGCCACTCCTGCATCTCTCCCGGTAATCCAGTCATTTACGTTTTCAGGGCTGCAAATTACAAAAAAATTGTGAAATAAAAATAGCTACCCACTTATTTCACCACTGCGATTTTTTTTCAGATACATCTTCACCTCATCTTCAGGCAATCCCTGCCCCAGCAGGAACATCAGCTTGGTAACCGCTGCCTCGGTAGTCATGTCTCCCCCGCTTACAACCCCCGCATGCTGAAGTTCCTCGCTGGCCAGATAATGGCCCATTTTTACCGTCCCTCCCTCGCACTGGGTAACATTCAGAATAATAATACCCTGTCGTACGGCTTTCCGGATTACACGGTGCATCCAGGGGAGAGAGGGAATGTTTCCGGAACCGAAAGTCTCCAACACAATGCCCTGCAATCCGGGCACACTCATGATGTGTTCAAACACCTTCCGGCTCATCCCCGGGAACAGCTTCAGGATAACCACACGATCAGAAAAGCACGTATTGACCTTAAGGATGCCCTTACGGTCAGGCTGGTAAATATTATCATGATAAAAACAAATGTCTACCCCGGCCTTGGCCAGCAAAGGGTAATTCGTTGAACGGAAAGCGCTGAAATGGTCGGCATGCCGCTTACTCGTCCGGTTTCCCCTGCTTAGTTTAAAATCGAAATAGATACAAACCTCGGGAACCACAGCCACCCCGTTCCGCCTTGCCGCGGCAATTTCAATGGAGGTTATCAGGTTTTCCTTCCCGTCCGTGCGGAGAATTCCGATGGGAAGCTGGGAACCGGTCATCACCACAGGCTTGTCCAGGTTCTCCAGCATATAGCTCAAAGCCGAAGCCGTATACGCCATGGTATCGGTGCCGTGAAGAATAACAAAACCATCATAACGGTTGTAATTCCGCTGAATGGTCCGGGCCAGTCTCACCCAGACCTTGGGATCCATGTCGGAAGAATCGATGGGCGGATGAAAAGTGATCGATTCCAGATGGTACCCCAGCCGGCTGAGTTCGGGAACTTCCTCCAGAATCTGGTCAAAACGTACCGGAACGAGTGCCCCGGTCTCCGACTTCTGGACCATCCCTATGGTTCCCCCGGTATAGATCAGCAGGATTGAAGGTCTTATTGCATCCATGGCAGTTTTCCGTACCTCTTTATTGTTATATCAGAAATAACTGCTCGGCCGTTTCCGAGCTAATCAGGCTAAGTTCAGCCACCGGAATCCGGTATATCTCCGCAAGCTTCTGTGCCACATAAATCAAATGGGCACTTTCATTTCGCTTTCCGCGGAAGGGAACGGGTGTCAGATACGGAGCATCCGTTTCCAGCAGAATGTGTTTCGGATCAACATCCTTCAACACCTGATCCAACCCGCTGTTTTTAAAGGTAACGATACCGTTGATCCCAAGTTTGAATCCCAGTTCCGTAACCATCCTGGCCTGTTCTGATGTTCCAGAAAAACTGTGAAACACCCCGCGCATGCGCTCACTCTGTTCTTCCTGTAGCACGGCATAGACCTCGTCAAAAGAATCCCGCACATGGATAACTACCGGCAGATCCTGCTCCCGGGCAAGGATCAGTTGTCTGCGGAAAGCATCGGTTTGTTCCTGAATGAAGGTACGGTCCCAGTACAAGTCGATACCCACTTCCCCGATGCCGAAAAATTTCCGTTTCTTAATCCAGAACTCAACCAGCATCATTTCCTCTTCATAATCCTCTTTGATCGAAGTGGGATGCACACCGATCAGAGGGAAGCAGATCTGTGGGTATTTATCCACCAGGTCGAGCATTTTCTTCACCGATGAGCTGTCTATATTCGGAAGAATGATCTTCCGGACATCATTTTCGAATGCCCGCCTTATCACTTCTTCCTGATCATTACTAAAATCTTCCAAATAAATGTGTGAGTGCGTATCAACCAACATAGAAAATATTTTATCGCAAAGAAAATATTAAAAACGCAAAAGTCCGTTTTTTAAATATTATCTTATTGATAATTCATCTTCTATACGACTCCCTGCGCCAACATGGCATCGGCCACCTTAACAAATCCGCCGATATTGGCTCCCTTCAGATAATTGATCCGGTCTCCGCTTTTCCCATACCGCATACAGGCCTCATGAATTCCCTTCATGATCAGGTGCAGACGGGCATCCACTTCTTCCCGGCTCCAGTGTAACCGCTGGCTGTTCTGACTCATTTCCAGCCCGGAGACAGCCACTCCTCCCGCATTCACGGCTATTCCCGGAGCATATTCCAGATGCTCCACCAGATATTCTGCAGCTTCGGCCGTACACCCCATATTGGAAACCTCGGCCACAAAGGAACAGCGGTTTTCCACCAGCATGCGGGCATCGTCCAGATCCAGTTCATTCTGAGTAGCACAGGGCATAGCAATATCCGCCTTTTGCCCCCAGGGTTTCCGGCCTGGAAAAAATACTGCACCAAACTCCCGGGCATAAGGTTCCACCACATCGTTGTTTGAAGCACGCAGTTCAAGCAGATAATCCACCTTTTCCCCGCATATGCCTTCCTTGTCATAAACATAGCCATCCGGTCCGGAAATAGTGACCACCCTGCCGCCCAGTTCGTTGATCTTGGTAATGGCCCCCCAGGCAACGTTACCAAAACCGGATACGGCAAAAGTCTGTCCGGCCGCTTTTTGCCCGAAACGGTCCAGCATATGCTGGACAAAATAAACCGCGCCAAACCCTGTTGCCTCGGGACGAATCAAACTGCCCCCCCAGGCCAGTCCCTTCCCCGTCAGCACACCGGCAAACGCATTCCGGATTCGCTTGTACTGACCAAACAGGTAACCGATCTCCCTGCCGCCAACCCCAATATCACCAGCCGGCACATCGGTATCGGGACCAATATGGCGCTGCAATTCAGTCATGAAACTCTGGCAGAAATGCATAATCTCATGATCCGACTTGCCTTTTGGATTAAAATCGGATCCTCCCTTCCCCCCGCCCATGGGCAACCCGGTAAGACTATTTTTAAAGATCTGTTCAAATCCGAGGAATTTCAGCACAGAAAGGGTTACCGTAGGATGAAAGCGCAATCCCCCCTTATAGGGTCCCAGGGCCGAATTGAATTCCACCCGGTAGCCCCGGTTCACCTGTACCTCGCCCCTGTCATCAACCCAGGGAACCCGGAACATAACGACCCGTTCCGGCTCGACCAGGCGTTCCAGTATCCGGGCCTTCTGGTATCGGGGATTTCCCCGGTAAAACCCCCATACCGACTCCACAACTTCCTGAACGGCCTGGTGAAATTCTGCTTCTCCAGGCGTTTTGGTCTTCAGTACCGCTATAAAATCACTGATTTCAGGTTTCATCTGTTTATTTTTTCAATTCAAGCCTGTATAATTTGCGTATCAGCGTTTGCTTTTCAATGGAGCCGCCAACGGATGGAACGCATTTCCTTTGTCAAAGAAAAAAATGAAATAACAAAAAAAAACTGACAGATGATGCTTTTTCTTACCGCAATGTATGTTTAAAAGCAATCGTTTACGTGCCGGTAGGTGCCGGCTTTGTATTTCTCAGGTCATCCGCCGGGGACTGATCACGATGTCCTTATCAAGGCAAAAAAACACTGTCCGGAAAGCTTTGTACCGGGAGCGGAACTGCAGGGACCGGAACTTTTTCAGTTCCTCCAGGGGAAAATAACCGCAGTATAAAAATCGTATGACTTGACCGTTTCCATGAAATTCAGGTTTCACAGAGCAAGTTAAGCATTTTTACAGACAGCATGTCAACCTGCCAGCAACTCTTTAACCTTGCCGGCAATCGATTTCCCGTCTGCACGGCCTCCCAGCCGTTTCGCAGCAACACCCATGACGCGCCCCATGTCCTTCATCCCGGTTGCGTCAAGTTCCTCAATGAGCTCTTTTACGGCCCGGCTGAGTTCTTCTTCCGTAAACGGTTCTGGAAGATAGTTTTCAAAAACCTCAACCTGCTTCAGTTCGGCCCCGGCAAGATCCGGACGGCCCTGTTCGCGGTAAATGGTGGCAGAATCACGTCCCTGCTTGGCCAGTTTACCTATGATTCGGACAACGTCTTCATCTTCCAGAACGGCTTTTCCACCTCTAAGGCTTTTTGCTTCAATCAGCGCCTTTTTAATTCCGCGCAAAGCTTCCAGTTTTTCTTTTTCGCGTGCCTTCATGGCCGCTTTGATGTCTTCACTGATCCGGTCAAATAAATTCATAACAGTAAATTATCAGGTAAAAGGGCAAACGATGCCCTTCAATCCACATTATCATGCAAGTAGGAATTGTTATCACGCAGTATGGTTTTGTCTTCGTCATCGGGAGAAAGGGAAAAACGGGAGAGTTTTTCCCCCATTTTTCTTCCAAGCCAGTCGGGCAGATTCATCTTTTTTCTGCGATAAGCCGGAATATTTTCCAGCTCATCCACGACCTCATCTCCCGAATCGGAAAAGTCCATTTTTGTATTTATCTCCGGCTGGCCCGGATTCCCGGCAGGCCTGCCATACAGCTCGTCAAATTCGTCTTTCATCCCGGCGCTGATCTCAAACTCAATGGTCCGCTGACCGGCTTTCCCGGCGGGGTCTTCATCCATTGTTTTAAGGCGGGCAGCAGCCGTCACCGGTGCCGGCTGTTGCTCATCCACCAGGGTATGGTAGGTCTTCTCCGTTTCCCGGCCTGCCATCATTTCGGGAATGCTGCTCACGCTGAACCCGGTGGCAATCACCGTCACGGAAAGCTCATTGCCAAGTGCTTCGTCCACTCCGTTTCCCCAAATAAGATCGGCTTCATTCCCTGCTTTCGTCTGGATGTAGTCGGTAATCTGTCCGATCTCATCCATGGTTACTTCCTCGCTGCCGGAAGTAATATTCAGCAATATATTTTTGGCCCCCCGAATATCGTTATTATTCAGCAGGGGAGAATTCAATGCTTCCTCCACGGCTTTCAGTGCCCGGTCCTCTCCTTCTGCCCGTGCCGATCCCATCAGGGCCACCCCGCTCTTACGCATCACTGTTTCCACGTCGGCAAAATCGACGTTGATGTAGCCGGGAACCGTAATGATCTCGGCTATTCCCTTAGCTGCGGTAGTCAATACATTGTCGGCCTTGGAAAACGCCTCGGAAATACGGAAATCTCCGTACATCTCCCGGATTCGTTCGTTATTGATCACCAGCAAGGCATCCACATGGCCTTCCATTTCGGAGATTCCGTCAATAGCCTGTTTGATACGCCGCCGTCCTTCATTGCGAAAAGGCAGTGTAACAATTCCCACGGTAAGGATATTCAGCTCCTTGCAGGCTTCGGCAATCACGGGTGCGGCACCCGTCCCTGTGCCGCCCCCCATTCCGGCCGTAATGAAGGCCATTTTGGTCAGAGGATCAACAGCCCGCTTAACATCCTCAATGTTTTCGATAGCAGCCTGCCGTCCTACTTCCGGCTTGTTGCCGGCCCCCCGACCTTCGGTCAGCGAGGCACCCAACTGGACCCGGACCGGTACCGGACTGTTGTGCAGAGCCTGGGCGTCGGTATTGCAAACCATAAAACCTACATCTTTAATACCGGCCGCATACATATGGTTTACTGCATTTCCGCCCCCCCCGCCAACGCCAATCACCTTAATAATTGCCCCCGAGGCTTTCTCCAAATCAAAGTTCATTATTTCATTTCCCATACCCGTTTCCGTTTTTCAAATTCATTTCACGTGACCTTAACCGTTTTCACTGAAGACCTCCCGCTTATTTTTCATCCCCGGGCGGAGTGTCATGGTCGTCAAAAAACCGGTTAAACTGGCGCAGGAACCAGTGTTCCGTATTCCCGTTATTCCGGTTTTCTCCGGTCGTCTGCAGATCCCGATCCTTCAAACGGTGTTTTTTCCCGGCTGTCGTTCTGCTCCGGATCGTATTTTTTTCTGCCGGACGTATCCGTTCAAGCACCTTTCCGTTTACCTGTTCAGGCCAATCCGTTTCCAAATCGATCTTCGGTTCCGACAACTGATCGAGTACAAAAGTAGCA
>JBFWIL010000034.1:0-15329 GCA_050256015.1 Mangrovibacterium sp.
AGTCCGATAAAGGTTAAAAACACGGATAAAATAACTTATTCCTTTGCTCCTCATTCCTTTACAATGATCAAAGGAAAGATCAAACAGTAATTTAACACAGAATCCGGGATACTAACCGGCGCTTCCAAAAGATGAACCATTCTTGGCAGAATCACATGAGGCCTGCCGGGAAAACGAATGATTTTATACTTTTGTATAACACGCTAAAATCCATACTTATGAAACGATGTCACCTGCTTTTAATACTTATTCTTATCCCATTTCTGGGGTGTCAGCAAAAACAGGATAAAAATTCGCAGCAGATTGCTGCTGCCGATTACCCTATAAGCGGGGTTCCGTTCAACGAAGTCCGTCTCGCTGATTCCTTCTGGCTTCCCAGGATCGAAACCAACCGGACAGTGACCATCCCTGCCTCATTTGCCAAATGCGAAGAAATGGGGCGCATGGACAATTTCCTGATCGCCGGGGGCAGGATGGAAGGCCCGGTAAAAGGAGAAATGCCTTTTGATGATACGGATGTCTATAAGATCATCGAAGGGGCTTCCTATTCATTGACGACGACCCCCGATCCGGAACTGGATGCGTACGTCGATTCAGTTATCGGTTTGATTGCCATCGGGCAGGAGGCCGACGGGTACCTCACCACTTACAAGAGCATCGATAGCACGCATTCTCCGGCGGCGTGGTGTCCGGCTGGCGGACGCTGGGAACACCTGGAGTGCAGCCATGAACTGTACAACAGCGGTCACCTGTTCGAAGCCGCTGCCGCCCATTACCGGGCAACGGGAAAAACGAACTTCCTGAATATCGCCACAAAAAATGCCGATTTGCTGGTAAACGTTTTTGGGGCCGACGGGAACACCCGGGTACCTGGACACCAGATCGTGGAAACCGGGCTGATCAAGCTGTACCTGATCACCCGTAAACAGGAATACCTGGATCTGGCCCGTCATTTTCTGGATACGCGTGGCGACAGCACCAAGCGGGAACTCTGGGGCCCCTATAACCAGGATCATAAGCCTGTGACAGAACAGGACGAGGCCGTGGGCCATGCCGTGCGGGCCGGCTACATGTACGCCGGGATGACCGATATCGCGGCTTTATACAAGGATGAGGCATATAAAAATGCTGTCGATAAGATCTGGGAAAATGTGGTTTATAAGAAACTGTACCTCACCGGCGGGGTCGGTTCCCGTCACGAAGGGGAGGCATTTGGCGAAAATTATGAGCTGCCCAACCTGACGGCTTACAACGAGACCTGCGCGGCTATTGCCAACGTCTATTGGAACTACCGGATGTTTTTGCTGCACGGCGATTCAAAATACATGGATATTTTGGAAAGGAGCCTTTACAATGGGGTTATTTCAGGAGTTGGCCTGGACGGGAAAACCTTTTTCTATCCCAACCCTTTGGAATGCGACATGGCGTATAAATTTAACAGCGGAGGGAGTCTGACCCGCGAACCCTGGTTCGACTGTTCCTGCTGCCCGACCAACCTGTGCCGCTTTATGCCCTCTGTACCGGGGTACATTTATGCCCAGGCCAAAGGGAAGGTATATGTAAACCTGTTTATACAAAGCGACACGGAAATAAATATAGGGGGCACTTCAGTCAATCTGGACCAGCAAACGGAATACCCCTGGGATGGTGCGGTAAAAATCGAAGTTTTCCCTGAAAAGAATACAGCATTCACCTTGTGCCTGCGTATCCCGGGCTGGGTGGAAAACCGGCCTGTTCCGGGCGATTTGTATCATTATGAAAACACCGGGGAAGAACAGGTAAGCCTCCGGGTAAACGGGGACCCGGTAGAGGTGGTGAATGAAAACGGGTATGCCGTTTTAACCCGGGAATGGGAGCCAGGCGATGTGGTGGAATATTTGCTCCCGATGGCGATCCGAAAAGTAAAGGCGAACGGGCTGGTTGAAGACGACAAAGGCAAAGTGGCCATTGAACGCGGCCCGGTTGTTTATTGTATTGAAGGTATCGACAACCCGGCATTCGATCAGTTGAAGATCTCGTCCGGCACCAGGCTTACCGCTGCATTTAACGCGGGTTTGCTTGATGGTGTGGAAGTTATTTCGGCACAAGGGGGCCCGGCCGGTGAACAATTCACGGCCATACCCTATTTTGCATGGAATAACCGCGGCGCCACCAAAATGAAAGTCTGGATCCCTCTTTACAGGTAATGTATATATCCCGTCTTTTTATTAAACCGTTTAAAATTTATAAGTCAGTTCCGCTCCAAACAGGGCGGGTGCGCCGGCAATATAGGTTGGAATCCCAAAGTTCCGGCCTGTATTCCCGGCATCGATGATGTATTTTTCGTTTAAGGCATTATTTAAGAATACCTGGAATGAAATTTTAGGTTGATACAGGCTCAATCCGGCACGCAGGTTCAGTAACCCGTAAGCATCCTGCATCACCTCCGCCCCGTTATCTTCTTCAAAATAAACTTTCGATTTGTACGTATAGACCGGACGGATCAATGCACGCAGTTTCCTGTTAACCGGCATGTTCAGGTTCAACCCGAGTGCAAATGAATGTTTCGGGGTCAGACGGAACGTATTACCTGCATACTCCTGCGGATTCCCATCGGAGTCTTCATCGTCAAAAGTGGCATCAATAAAGGCATAATTACCGAACAGGTTTAACCCGTTATTCATTTGCCACCGGAAGGAGGCTTCAAATCCGTACGCGGTTGCATCGCCCGCGTCCTTCGTCACGATCTGAAGATCTTCAATGGACTGGGTCTGGAAATCGCTGTAATCATAATAGAAACCGGCCAGATCATAATAAAGCTGTTGATTTTGGCTTAATCCTTTCAATCCGGTCTCGTAATTCCATACAATTTCGTCATTCAGTTTCTCAACCTCGTAACTGCTGGTGAAGTCATCATTGGCTGCCGATTTGAACTGGATGACATTGGGACGGCGGCCCCTGGCAACGGTAGCATAGGCATTCAGTTTTGTCGTCACACTGAAATTTGCTGCTAAACGACCCACCATAGAGGTATAAGTATCACTTTTTCTTATCTTTTCGGTAGGCATAAACAGATCATTCGTGCCTGCACTCCGGGCAAAACCGAGCGTTCCGTTATTCCCGTCCGGATCGGCGGTTACCTGATAGCCTGATTCAATGTCTTCAACGGTGAGACGCAGACCAGCCGTTAAGTTTAACCGGTTGCCGAGGTGGTAGGTGCCGTCCAAAAAAAACTCATAAGCCCGGTTTTTACCGTAGTTGGTATAACTTTCCCGGTGCAGGCTTTGCAAAGGCTGATGGAGAATGGCGTATAGCATTTGGGCAGAAGCGGGCAGCATGCTGACCGGCACGGCCAACGGCCAGGGCTCGGACAATAATTCGGAAAGGGAAGAAATGGTAATGGGTACCCCGTTCGTCAGTAAAGGCATTGCCTGTAACTGCATGTTTACCGGAGTTCCCAGCATCGCCGACAATGCCTGGTTCAATGGGTCCAGCATGGTGGTATTTACAGAAGGTGCAATAAGCGGCGACATTAAAACGCCTAAACTTTGTTCGTTGGTTTCCAGGGGAACATGAGCAAAGCCGTCTTCAAAGAAGTAGCTCATTCCCCCAAAGCCCTCCAGCTTTCCGCCGATATTGAAATTGGCTCGTATTTCCTCGCTGAATTGTTTGCCGAAGGCGTCTTCGGCAAACAATAAGGCCGGTGCTGCGGTTCCGTCGGCATCGAACAGCTCGTAGGAATCGAATTCCCGGTAGGCGGTAGTGGAAGTGAGGCTCAGCTTGGGAGAAAAGGAATGACGGGCAATCAGCGTGCTTCCCCATACTGTCCGGTCTAGTCCCAACTCTTTTCCTGCTTCCAGGTCGGCCGTGGTCCAGGGGGCCGTATCTCCTCCGGCGGGGGCATAGATTCCGCTTTTAAAGGAGGTTCCCGGGGGTGTGTCGTTTTGGTAGTTGTAAATAAAATTGATGGTGGTGCAGGAACCGGACTGGTATTTTAGGGCCAGCCGGAAAGCTTTGGTATCTTTTCCGTTCAGACGGCCGCCGGATCGGTTTTTGATAAAACCGTCATGTTCCTTGTAAATGCCGGACAACCGTAAGAACAGCTTGTCTTTGACAACAGGGGTGTTAAAAAAACCTTCCAGGTGGGTATAATTATAGTCGCCATAACCTGCCGTTAGCGATCCTGACGTATTGTTTTGCGCCTTATTCTGAATAAAATGAACAGCCCCGGTCTGGGCTCCCCGTCCGAACAGGGTTCCCTGCGGACCTTTCAGTACTTCAACTCTTTCCATATCGTAGACTTCGACCACCGAGCCGCGCGACTTGCTGATGGAAACACCGTCTTGAAACACGGATACACGGGGTTCCACATTGGAAGCTCCGTTATCGCTGGTAATTCCACGGATGACAAAACCCGGATTGTTCGGGCTTTGCAACTGGACCTGCATGCCGGGAATAAATTCAGAGAGTTCATCCAGTTCGGTTATGCCGTTTTGTTCCAGAAATCCGGTGTTTAGGGAAGTCAGGGCTGCAGGAATTTCCTGCACCGGCTGTTCCCTTTTTTGGGCCGTGACAATAAGGCCTTTCAGTACGATGCTTTTTTCTTTCAGAACAAAATTTTTTTCTGTAGGAAGAGCCAGCCGTATTTTTTCGGTATAAGTTTCGTAGCCGGTAAATGATACCGAAACCGTGCAAGATCCCGGATCCAGTTTGTTGAGCTGATAGTTTCCGTTAAAATCGCTTGTCGTCCCTTTTTCATATTCCCGGATATAGATGACGGCCCCGGGCAGAGGATTATAGAGCTCATCGGTTACACAGCCTTTCAGACTGAGTTCCTGGGCGATCAGCATATTTGCTGAAAAACAAAGCAGGAAACTGCATACGAACATCTTCATGGGAAAGGAATTTGGTTTTTTCAAAAGTAATTGGAATTACTTGTTTTTTTATTGCATAACGTATTCATTTTTATTAATATACGATTAAGAAATTCTTCTTGTTTTTAATTGTATATTAACGGGGGACAATCTTTCAGTTCATGTGTTTTGTCGTATCATTGCGGCACGGGATAATACGGATATAGCGAATGAAAAAAGTATTATTTATTGCCGGTCATGCTGTTTTTTTGCTGCTGACGGCCTTGATTGTTTTTTATAGCTGGGCGAAGGAAGAATCGGGATGCTCCAAGTTGCAGCTGGTAGAAAAGCCGTTGCTCTGTCCCGGGACGGGAAATGATTCTGTGCTATGTTTGATGAGCTATAATATGGGATATTTATCGGGTATGACCAATAATCTTGCTGTAGAACCGGAACGGGAGTTGTTTGCCGGCAACCGGAAAAAATTAATAAAAAAACTGGCTCGGCTGAAGCCTGATCTGCTTGCTCTTCAGGAAATTGATTATGGTAGCCGGCGTTCTTTCGGGGAAGATCAGCATGATACTCTTGCCAGCCGGTTTTTCCCTTATTCCCTGAAAGCCGTGAATTGGGATAAACGTTATGTGCCTTTTCCTTATTGGCCTCCGAACGTACATTTTGGCAAAATACTGTCGGGGCAGTCCATAATGAGCCGCTGGCCTTTGGAATATCCTCAGCGACTTGTATTAAAGGAAGTTGCGTCAAGTCCGTTTTATTACCGGGCCTTATATCTGGATCGGCTGCTGGTCTCGGTTCGGGTGAAGCATCCTGCAGGCGACATTATTGTCATGAATATTCATGCGGAAGCATTTGACAGGCAAACAAGAGAAGAGCAGTTGGCCGGAGTATACCGGTTGTTTACGGAAACCCGGAAACAAGTGCCGGTTCTTTTACTGGGCGATTTTAACAGTATTCCCGTAGCTGGTGAAAAATCCATCCGTCTTTTTCTGAATGATCCGGAAGTTGGATGTGCCGCCCTGTCTGCAGAAAATCAACCTTTCCCGCCTACTTTCCCTTCAGTGTGTCCGGCAGAGCGAATTGATTATATTTTTTACCCGAAAGCCTGTTTTGAAGAACTGGATAGTGGGGTGCTTACTGATTTCGGGCCTATTTCCGATCATCTGCCTGTTTATGCCTGCTTAAAGATCAAATTATGCAGGGAAGAGTTCCACAGACCATAAACTGTTGGTCCGGGGATAAAAACAGCCGTAGGAATACCTTTTTATTGCGATGGAATTGCTTTCTTTGCTGGAAGACCTGGTCTGGCCTGACATCGGCATGGGAGGGGACCCGGGAAATCCGGACTCATGCCTGTTACTTGGCCCTCATGAAAGATCAGTAATTTAAACGAACGGACCTCAGCACGGATATGGCATAACAGGCCTGTCGGTTGGGGAGATCGGGCTTACCGGTCAAACGGAGAATCCGGAATTGTGCAACTGATGCCTTTGGTAGGTTAAAATAGAGAGTGGAATGAAGTCTTTTTTTGCAAAGTTGCTTTTGTTTGGAGAATATGGGTTGATGTTTGGTGGCCGTGCGCTGGCTGTTCCGTATCCCCGGTATGGGGGGCATTTTTTAAAACCTGCTGAAAAATGGATCGGTCAGCCGGAAGAAAATCTTTTCCGGACCAGCAACCGCGAGCTGGAACGTTTTGTCTCCTGGTTTGCTCATGAAGAACTGAATGATCGCATGTTTTTTCCGCTTAAGTTGGACCGGCTGCGGAAAGATATTGGGGAGCAGCTCTGTTTCCAGTCGGATATTCCCCCGGAATATGGTATTGGCAGTTCCGGAGCCCTTTGTGCGGCATTGTTATACAGCTACAGCTCGTATCCCCATGCGTTGAGCCTGATATGCCGCAGGCACAGCTTGACGGAAGCTCTGAAGCACGATTTTGTGCTGATGGAAGCTTATTTTCACGGGCATAGTTCGGGGCTGGATCCTCTGGTCTCTTTTCTGCATCAGCCTGTTCTGTTTGACAATAGCCGGATTTCCCTTCCCCGGCTTCCTTTAAACGGAGAACGTGTTTCGGCTTACCTGCTGGATACCGGCCAGCCCGGAGCCACGACGTCGCTGCTCAGTCTTTTTCTGGAGAAGATGGAAAATCCGGATTTCCGCGACCGGTTCCGGGGAGAGTACATGCCGGCTAACGACGGAGCCATTCAGTCATTTCTTGGGGGAGAACAGGATAGCTTGTTCGGTTACCTGCAGCGCATCAGCCGTTTTCAGCTGAACCAGTTGCCTGAGATGATCCCTGCTGGTTATGTGCTTACCATGCAAAAACTGCTTGAACAAGGTATCCCTGTGAAACTTCTGGGATCCGGAGGGGGCGGGTACCTGTTGGCATTTGCGCATGCGGGTAAGGATTGTGTTTTGCCTGATCGCTGTCTGAAAGTTTTTTAGTTGGTTGTTTGGGGGGGTAGTTTTCTCATCATTAAAGAATTCCGGGATGCAGGGGGCTTAAACAATGGAAGAAAATTGCCTGAGCAATGCATGGATTTGCACGGCTTTTTTATTTTTGTTTAAAAAACGTGAGGAGAACCGTTTTCAATTATCTGGCAGTCCTGTTTTTCATGTTGCCTGGCGGACAGGCAAAAGCGCTTATTCTGGGTGAGCAGGCCGAGGTAAGCATACTTACCTGTGGCCCGGCCAGACAGCTTCATGCCATGTACGGGCATACCGCTATCCGGATGAAGGATCCGGAGAAGAGACTGGATCTGGTTTTTAATTACGGGGTGTTCAGCTTCAGTAAACCTAATTTTATTTATCGTTTTGCCAAAGGCCAGACCGATTACATGCTGGCGGCAGAACGTTATGACGATTTTTATGAGCAGTATAAACACCACGGGCGAAGCATCCGGGAGCAGGTGCTGAACCTTACCGGTATGGAAAAGCAGAAGCTCTGGAATTTTCTGGAGGAGAATGCGAGACCCGAGAACCGGGAATACCGTTATAATTTCTTTTTTGACAATTGTGCCACCCGGGTGCGTGATGTGGTGGCGAAACAGGTGAAAGGGCATCTGGTTTTTCCGGAGGAAGGGGCTGAATTAAGCTTCCGCAGTCTTATTGCGCATTATCAGCAGGTTTTGCCCTGGACCGACTTTGGCATTCATCTGGTGGTTGGAAGTCCGGCCGACCGTATTGCCACTGCCTATGAGGAAATGTTCCTGCCCGATTTTCTGATGGATCATTTTGGGCGGGCACAGATTGAAACACCGCAAGGAACCCGTTTGCTGGTAAGGGAGAGCCGGCTGCTCTATGAAACAGAAGCGGCACAGGAACACCGCTGGCGACTCACGGAACCTGCTGTTTTGTTTGCCGTGCTGTCTTTGTTAGTTTTGATAATCAGTTACAAACAACTGCGAAAGAGCCGGTCGGTTTACGGAGTGGATTATGTGTTGTTGCTGCTGAACGGATTTGCCGGACTGGTGTTGCTGTGGTTTGTCTGGTTTTCGGAACATCCGGCTATGCGTCCAAACTATAACTTGCTTTGGGCTTTGCCCGTCAATTTGCTTTTCCTGCTTGCGTGGATGAAGAAAAAATGGCGTCGCCCGCTTCGCTGGTACTGGCCGGTTCTGGCTGTATGGCTGGTTCTTTTTCTGTTTATGGGCATTTGGATTCCCCAGCATTTTCCTGCTGGGGTGTATTTCATTGTGCTTATGTTGCTGTGCCGTGCCCTGCTTCATACGCGGCTGCTTTATCCCGGTTCTTTTCCCCGGGGTGGCAGGCAGTTGTAAAGCTGGATTTCCTTATGAGTCTGTTTCCCCCAGGACGGAGTTGCTTACGGTGTCCGGGTTTTCGCCGGACTTTGACGGATTGTGTCGGTACCAGGTCTTTTATTAAAGGAAATGCCGGATGGACAAAACTCCTGGTGAAGTGTTCTCGTTAATCTACCGGTGTTGAAAAGTTTCCCCAAACAATTCGGGAGAGTTTTTTTTTCATGTTGGAACAAGATTTATCTTTGTTTGTCCCACTAAAAAGGAGAACGATTTGGCCAATGCAAAGAAATATGTGGAAACGCCCTTGATGAAACAATATTACAGGATCAAGGATAAACATCCGGATGCCGTACTGCTGTTCCGTGTGGGCGATTTTTACGAAACCTTCGGGGATGATGCGATCAAAGCCGCGGAGATTTTGGGTATAACGCTGACTCGCCGTTCAAACGGATCGGCCAGTTTTGTGGAGCTGGCGGGTTTTCCCTATCATGCACTGGATAATTATCTGCCCAAGCTGGTCCGGGCCGGTCAGCGGGTGGCCATTTGCGAACAGCTGGAAGATCCGAAACTGACCAAGAAGATCGTTAAACGCGATGTTACCGAGCTGGTAACTCCGGGGGTTTCCATGAATGATAATGTGCTGGAACACCGCGAAAATAATTTCCTGGCTTCGGTGCATTTTGACCGGAAGATGGCAGGACTGGCCTTTCTGGATATCTCTACCGGCGAATTTATGACCACCGAGGGAAGTTTTGATTATGTGGACAAGCTGCTCAGCTCCTTTAAGCCCAAAGAGGTGCTTTTCCAGAAGGGAAAAGGAACTGAGTTTGCCGCCCTTTTTGGAGACAAATACTATACTTTTACGCTTGACGACTGGGTGTATACACAGGAAGCAGCAAAAGACAGGCTGCTGCTTCATTTTGAAACAAAGACACTAAAGGGCTTCGGGGTGCAGGAGTTGAGTTATGGTATTATTGCGGCGGGGGCCGTATTGCATTATCTGGACCTAACCCGGCATCAGCAGCTGCAGCATATAAGTTCCCTTTCGCGTATTCAGGAAGACAGATACGTCTGGCTTGACCGGTTTACCGTAAGAAACCTGGAGCTGTTCGCAGCCATCAATGACGGGGCCCGTACCCTGGTGCAGGTGCTTGACAAGACTATCTCGCCCATGGGAGCACGTATGCTGAAACGCTGGATGGCTCTTCCTCTGAAAGACATTGCTGCCATCGGGGAGCGGCTTTCCGTGGTCGAGTTTTTTGTGGAACATCCAGGGGAACAGGAGCAACTGCAGGATCTGATCAGACAAATTGGCGACCTGGAGCGGATTATCTCCAAGGTGGCCGTGGCCCGTATTAATCCGCGGGAACTGGTGCAGTTGAAAAATGCCCTTAAGGCTATTGAACCGGTCAAGTCGTTGCTGGATGCCTCTGGACATGCTCCCCTGATAGGTTATGCCGGAGAACTGGATCCCTGTCTGATGATCCGTGAACGTATTGCCCGGGAAATTACCGATGATCCGCCCATGCTGGTTAGCCGCGGCAGTGTGATCCGCGACGGGGTGTCGGAAGAGCTGGACGAGCTTCGTCAGCTGGCATACTCCGGCAAAGATTATCTGGTCCAACTGCAGGAACGGGAGTCGGAACGCACGGGCATTCCTTCCCTGAAAGTTTCTTTTAACAATGTGTTTGGCTACTATATTGAGGTGCGCAATACCCATAAAGACAAGGTGCCGGCGGAATGGATCCGGAAACAAACTCTGGTCAGCGCCGAACGTTATATTACCGAAGAGCTGAAGGAATATGAAAGCAAGATTCTGGGGGCGGAGGAAAAAATCCTGGATTTGGAGAACCGGCTTTTCGCGGAATTGGTCAGTGCCCTGGCGGAGTTTATCCTTCCTATTCAGCGCAATGCCGCTGCCGTTGCCCGGATTGACTGTCTGCTTTCCTTTGCCTTGTCGGCAGTGGAAAACAATTACTGCAAACCAGTGCTGGACGATTCGAGGGTTATCGATATCCGGGAAGGCCGCCATCCGGTGATTGAGCAGCAGCTGCCCATTGGGGAGACATACGTGTCCAACGATGTGTACCTGGATCAGGACGATCAGCAGATTATCATAATTACCGGTCCGAATATGGCCGGTAAGTCGGCCTTGTTGCGGCAGACCGCCCTGATCGTGCTGATGGCCCAGATGGGCTCGTTCGTTCCGGCAACCTCGGCCCGGATTGGTTATGTGGATAAGATTTTTACAAGGGTGGGGGCCTCAGACAACATTTCACTGGGCGAGTCTACCTTTATGGTTGAGATGCACGAGGCGGCCAGCATTTTGAATAATCTGTCGGACCGCAGCCTGATACTGCTGGATGAGTTGGGACGGGGTACCTCCACCTACGACGGCATTTCCATTGCCTGGTCTATTGTGGAATACATTCACGAGCATCCCCATGCCAGGGCCAAAACCCTTTTTGCAACGCACTATCACGAGCTGAATGAGATGGAAAAGTCGTTTGTCCGGGTGAAGAACTACAACGTCAGTGTAAGGGAAGTGGACAACAAGGTGCTCTTTTTGCGCAAGCTGGTGCCCGGAGGCAGTAACCATAGTTTTGGTATTCATGTGGCCCGTATGGCCGGTATGCCTCCCTCGGTGGTAGGACGCGCCGGGGAGATTTTGCAGCAGATGGAAGGGAATAACCGGAAGGAAACGCTGGCCAAGCCGCTGAAAGGAATGGCTGAAAAACGGGAAGGTTTCCAGTTGAGCTTTTTCCAACTGGATGATCCGGTGCTCAAATCCATCCGCGACGAGATAAAGAGCCTTGACGTGAACCGGCTAACCCCGATCGAGGCGCTGAACAAGTTGAATGAGATCAAAAAACTTACCGGCTTGAGATAGCGCATGCATACTGGTCCTGACGTTGCAATCAGTCATAGGTATGGGAAACATGGAAACAAAACTCCCGGATCGCTTTCTTTGACAGGTACTGTCATAACTGAGGAATCGTAAAAGCCGATTATTCCACAGCAGCCTGTAATAAGGGTAAAGCTTTAAGAGTTGAAGGATTGTATAAGCCGGTTTTCCGGAGCTTACTGTCGAAGCCTCCGTAAATTTCTTTTTGGAGAAAAGAAATTTAGAGATATATTTGCAACGCTGTTTCCGGCTTCGGAACCGGCACGTTCATTGTAACAAATGCGAGAGTAGCTCAGTTGGTAGAGCACAACCTTGCCAAGGTTGGGGTCGCGGGTTCGAATCCCGTCTCTCGCTCCGTCTTTTAAGATGCCCGGGTGGTGGAATGGTAGACACGTTGGACTTAAAATCCAATGGCCAGTAACGGTCGTGCGGGTTCAAGTCCCGCTCCGGGTACAAAAAACCTCTTGAAAATCATAAATTTAGAGAGGTTTTTTTTCAAAAACAAGAAGCTCCCTCCAAGAGTGGGATTCAAAAAACTGATCAGGGAAATGGCAGATCAGGTAAAATACAAAGAGCCAACCAGATTTTTCCATCTTTTGTAAGTTCAATCGGAAAGCACCGGCGATTGACCAACCTGCTTGTTGAGGAGTTTGTTCGGATCAAATGAAAATTACAGGAAATGGTATAGCTCAACCGTTCCTTAGAAGGAATCTGGTTCAGACCGGGGAACATGATTCAGGAAGAATTCAGAGCCTGATTTCCTTACCTTTTTCCGCAGGCATACCACATTGAAAAAATGGATTGTCAGAAACAAAACATAGAGGAAATTCTATTTATAGAAATCAACGATATAGATGCCTTAGTCTGTCATACGGGGAATAACATCTGCTATATTTTGTTTATTACCGATTATGAACCCAGTCGTGATTATGCCCCGCAACCTGTGTTTTAACGTATGAACGCCGCGAGAATTACGCAGATGAAATCCAAACCCGTAAATAAAAGTCAATTAAAATATCAGGCACTTAAAATGAATAAATGGGGAACAGGGAGAGAGCTAAAATATCCCTTTTCTAGACTGCTGAATAGATACAAATTATTTTTATTCCCAACTTTTTGAAAATTCTTTATCCTTAAATAACTCAATGATTCCGGATACCTGTTTTAATCGCAGCAGTTCATCTGCATCCATTCCAATATTTTTCATAATCCAGGCATCTGACATCTCACATTCCTGTTTTAAAATCGATATAATATGCACCATCTTATCAATACCATGAATGCCCCGGGCACGATTGTGGCGGATTGTACTGGCCATACGATCAGCAAAGGAATTCCGGCTTTTACGGATAGACGTTACCGGGACTCTGCAGTAAGTGCTGTTGCTTATTTTTTCTGTCGTAACAATAACTTTGCGCCGGTGAAAGCCGTCAACGATCCGTCGGATACCAGCCTCCGGATTCGTTACAATAGGTTGCGTGAATCCATCTTTCAATATGGAATGTATCAACAATTTAAATTCGGGAGGGAACATGGTATTCGGGTTATAGTCGTTCTTTTCGACTTCCTCGGATTTTACCCACTCGACCAGATCGACAGGATGATCCTTATACGGAGATACTTTATGCAACTCTTTGCGGACTTCATTAAGTACCTCCGTTTTCGTGTCAATGTCGTGAATTTGGTCGATCATTCCGGCCATTTTTTTTGCCATCTCAATTATTTTGTTTTTCATACGCAGATCAATTGCTTTTTTAGTTTTCGTATGAAACTCAGCATGGCCGACATTTTATCGCCCTGAAGTTAGAATGCTATATGCTTCGTTTCATAGCATGCTTTTATATTTTTTGATTAAATTCTTTTTTCGTTCCCGCTGATATTTCGTGAGTCCAAATCCCATGAACTTACACAGGTGATCGTTTTTTAAAATACAACAGGCCATTCGTTTCCAGCTTGGTATATCAATCGTGCCTTTTACATCGTCCGTGTCGTCAGGAATTCCACGGAATGTGATCTTACTTTTCCCGTCTTTCGTGTAATTGGAAATTCCGTTACGCCTGACAGGATATCCGAGGTCTTCAATTTCTGCAATCACTTTGTCTGATAAACCTCCCCCGGTCCGGTACCAGAAACGGATTGAAGTTTTGAATTTCTGAATATAGTTTTTGCGGATTTCTTCCGGCAGGGTTTTGAGTAAAAACTTGGTATAGCTTTTCCAGGTATGACCTGGCGGTAAAACAACATTGCGGTACCCCATAGCCTTTGTTTTTCCGTAAATAGCTGCAAAATTAGCCCCTTTAACCCGGCCGACAAGTTTGGTCCATGTTTCCGGTTCCAGTACCCGGTACAGGTTCAGACTGTTCTTTGCATCCTCGTGAAACGGACTCGCAACCCGCATGGCGTCAGGAGCAAGCCCGGCCTGATAAAACAAATCGTAGAGTTTATTGTACTCATATCCAAACCTGTAGTTGGCAATCCAAATATCATCCGTTTTCCAGTCATATAAAGGGGAGGCGCTCCAAACATTCCTGAACTCGGAAGTGATCCATTTTTTACCTTTATAATCATATTTTTTATTGACTATTCCGTTGTATCGATGCAGACTCTCATCTGCTCTCAAACCCAATAAAGCAACGGTTTTTCCGCCACCGTGAACATCCCGGTACCACCTTCCGAATTGTTTTGCATGTGAGTTATAATCCATCTTGTATTTGTAGTATTCAAACGGGTTATTATCCAGGTTGTATGCATATTTCATGGTTGGCATTTCCCGGATCCAGATTTCAGGTTTTTCATCATCCCAGGGATACCAGAACATTTCATGGTTCCCGACAGCAGTCCGGCTGGCAACCGGCTGGCAAAACCAGTAGGGTTCCATCTGATCCGCGAATCTGACAAACATCGAGGTCACATATTCTGTTGTTTTCCGGTATTGCGCTTCCATATCCTGGTGAAACAGTCCTACTCTTGTTGTAATCTTCTTCTTTTTTATGTAGTCAACCACCAGGTTTAGCAGTAGTCCGGAATCCTTTCCTCCGGAAAAAGCAATATAGATATTCTTAAATTCGGAGAAAATATAGTCAAGTCTTTTTTGTAGAGCTTCATAGACATTTAAATCCCCGTATCTTTTCATTTTTCTTTGATCAAGCGGTGCCAGTTCTTCCCGGGCGCTGTTTCTTTGAATCCAAGATCGAGCGCGGGTTCAAGTAAATTTGTCGGAACATAACAATACAGCTTGTCAGCCTCAGAGTCGTAAAATTCTTCCGTAATGATTCTTATGAATTCAAAAAACCAGCTATTATCGCCATCAACGGGAATAAAGTTCTTGATATGCATGGATACGTCCGTTTCCATAACAGCACAAAAAGCTTTTAAAATGTCGCTTTCATAAAGTAATAACCAGGTCGTTTTGTCGTTTGTTGTAATTGGATTTTCCAGCCTCCGAACAACAGAACTATTCATTGCGTAAGGTCCGATCAGGGAATATACCCGGGGATTATTCCCTCGCAGTTGAATGATCTTATAGTTTTTCGACATATTGTTTGAGTTTTGTTTTATCGTTTAAAAGTTTCCTGATTTCATCAGCTAAGTTACCTTTTCTTCTTAAAATTTGCATGATCCGCCGGTCGATTCCGGAATCCGTAAGAAAATCGATAACAATCATTTCCTTTTTCTGTCCCTGTCGGTCAATCCGGCCAATGCTCTGTTTCCTCTGAAAATAGCTGAAAGAATTTGAGAAGAAAACAAGCTGCCTGCTTACCATTTGTAACCCGTTTAAGCCGGTTCCACCGGACTGCATGGTTGCTATAAAATATTGTC
>JBFWIL010000035.1:0-15216 GCA_050256015.1 Mangrovibacterium sp.
GATTTCATTTCATATGGACAAGGCTCTTGGTTTTGTATCGGAAGAGCAGGTGCTGGGCTACGCCCGGGAATTGAAAATGCATAATGAAGCACTGCTCCGGAAAACAGGCAGGGGCAGCGACTTTTTGGGGTGGGTAAATTTGCCTTCCTCCATTGGCGAAAAAGAACTGGCAGCTTATGAAGAAACCGCCCGTTCGCTTCAGGAAAAAGAAATTGAATTTTTCGTGGTGATTGGCATCGGGGGCTCTTACCTGGGAACCAAAGCCCTGGTCGATGCTTTGTCAGATACGTTTGCACAGCTTCGGGGAAGTAATCGACCGCAGATTCTTTTTGCGGGCCAGAATCTGAGTGAGGATTACCTGGCAGAATTGCGCAGCTTGCTTAATGATCGTGAATATGCCCTGGCTGTCATTTCCAAATCGGGGACGACTACCGAACCGGCCGTTGCTTTTCGTTTGCTGAAACAGGATCTGGAGGCTAAATACGGTAAGGAAGAAGCGCGCAGCCGCATTGTTGCAATTACCGATGCCGCCCGGGGGGCTCTGAGAACTTTGGCCGGGAAGGAGGGGTACAAGACCTTTGTGATTCCCGATGATGTGGGAGGACGTTATTCCGTGCTTACTCCCGTTGGCTTATTGCCCCTGGCGGTGGCCGGGTTTGAGACCCGGGATTTTGTTGCCGGAGCTGTGGAGATGGAAAAAAATTCGGGCCCGGAAGTGCTTTTTGAGAATAACCTGCCTGCCCGTTATGCTGCTGTACGAAATGCATTGTACCGGGAGGGAAAGCTGATTGAGATTCTGGTTAATTACAATCCGAAACTGCATTATTTTGCCGAATGGTGGAAACAGTTGTACGGAGAAAGTGAAGGCAAGGAAGGCATGGGCATTTTCCCTGCCAGCGTTGATTTTACTTCCGATCTGCATTCAATGGGACAGTATATTCAGGAGGGGGAACGCCGGCTGTTTGAAACGGTTATTTCTGTTGAAAAAGCTGCCCTTGAGGTGGTCATCCCGGAAGATCCGGAAAACCTCGACGGGTTGAATTATTTGAGTGGTAAGCGTCTGGATGAGGTAAACAAAATGGCAGAACTGGGAACCAGGCTGGCTCATGTGGACGGCGGGGTACCAAATTTAACCGTGAGTATTCCTGAACTGAATGCGTATTATCTGGGGCAGCTTGTTTATTTCTTTGAGAAAGCCTGCGGTTTGAGCGGTTATCTGCTGGAGGTCAATCCTTTTGATCAGCCTGGTGTGGAGGCTTATAAGAAAAACATGTTTGCTTTATTGGAAAGACCTGGTTATGAGAATACTACAAAGATTTTGAAATCAAAATTGTAACTGCTTAAGTGCGTTTGTTATATCTGTGTATCTGTCATTAAACCGGCCCTGTATTTTCCTTTGTAATGTTGTGTTTTCCCTGCTATTTGAGGGGCAGCTGCTAGACCGCCTGTGAAGAAGACTGATGGCTGAGCCGGAATTCTGAGCGTTCAAAGAAGAAGCTTTCTTCATTAAAGGCGGGTTCCAGATCATCCAGCCAGATGGCCTGCGGATTGTAACGGGCAAAGAACGGACGGCCTACCCAGTCCGGGTTTCTTCCCTGCAGGAAATTCAGTACGAAGACTCTTTCCCCTTTTATTTTCTGGGTTCCCATGATCTGAATTTTCCCGGGAGCACACGACATGGACGGGCCCCGTACTGTACGGCATATGCCGCTGACCTGTTGAATGGCTTGCTGGTAAATTTGCCAGGCCTTTTCCAGGGGAATGGCAAAGTAATCCTGAGCGCCTGTATTTCGGGCAACGAACATATAATATGGGATGATTCCCAGATCGACTTCACGGCGCCACATGCGGGCCCAGATTGCAGGATCGTCATTGATATGTCTGAGCAGGGGTGACTGGGCACGTATCTGTACTCCAACCTGCTGAAGAACCCGGATTGCTTCCTGAGCCTGAGGTGTTTCCAGGGCCCGGGGATGGTTGAAGTGTGCCATCAGGGAAATGCTGATTCCCTGTTGTGCCGTTTTTCTGAAAAGGTTAAGCAGGTCTGTGGCATCTTCGTCTGTCGTAAAACGGAATGGCCAGTATGTCAGAGCTTTGGTTCCAATTCGTATGGTTTTGATGTGATCAAGCCCGGCATCCAATATCGTGTTGAAATAATGCTCAAAATATTTGGTGGGCATTACCGCAGGATCTCCTCCGGTAAAGAGGATATCCGTGATCTCGGTATGTTGCCGGAGATATTCCACAAGAAGTCCGGCTTCTTTCATGGCGAATTTGAAACTGTTCAGTGAAAACTGGGGCCAGCGGAAGCAGAAGGTGCAATAGGCATGACAGGTTTGTCCCTGTGTGGGGAAAAAAAGAACGGTTTCCTGGTATTTGTGCTGGATGCCCGTTAACCGGTTGCCGTTCATCACGGGCACATTGCTTTCCTGCCCGGCCGGATTGGGATTGAGTTGCAGACGGATTTCATCTGTCGCTTTTTTGATTACAGGCTTGGTTGCCCCGTTTTTTAGCAGGCGGGCAATCCGGTCAAAACGTTCTCCGGACAGCATGCCTTTTTGCGGAAAATTAAGGATAAAGAAGGGGTCCTGCTCAAAATGATTCCAGTCGATCAGTTCAGCTGCGACATAATTACTTACCTTGAACGGCAACACCGTTCCGACAACCTCAATGATAAACTTTTGTTCTTCAGAAAGCCTGCTAAGCTGAGGGATTTCCCTGAAATTTGCAAGTGTGTATGCACGGTACTTCATTTTTTCCGGTTTTTTTGTTAATACTGAATTAATTCTCCCCGAAGCAGAGATAAAGCTCCGGCTACGAAATGCAACGCCATGCCTCAGGCAGTTCCAGCCAAAGAGAATACTCTTACCGGTTGGCCATGGCGAATTCCAGGCGGACTGAAGAACAGGGCACAGCTCATGAAACCAGCCTTTCCGGACATCCAAAAGAAACCGTACAGGCAGTCGTTTCCGACTTGTTTCAGGCGATTTTAGCCAAAATGGCTTTTGAAGATACAAAAAAAACGGCAAATGACCAAACGGGTTTTAATGACTTAGTTTCTCGACCCGGCTGGCATCCAGTCTCAGAAAGATGAACAACAGGATGGTAAATGACCAGAGAGATGAGCCTCCGTAGCTGAAAAAGGGAAGAGGGATGCCGATGACGGGGGCCAACCCTATGGTCATTCCGATGTTGACGGCAAAATGGAAGAACAGGATACAGGCTGTACTGTATCCGTAAACCCGGCTGAAAGCAGACCTTTGTCTTTCGGCCAGAAAGATCAGCCTCAGGAAAAGTCCGGTGAACAGTAAAATAACAACCGCGGATCCGATAAATCCCCATTCCTCTCCAACCGTGCAAAAGATGAAATCGGTACTTTGTTCCGGAACAAAGTTGAATTTGGTCTGAGTCCCGTTCAGAAAGCCTTTACCTGATAAACCTCCCGATCCGATGGCTATTTTCGACTGGTTCACGTTGTATCCCACGCCCAGCGGATCGGAACTGATGCCAAGCAGTTCCTCGATACGGGAACGCTGGTGCGGTTCCATCACTTTGTGGAAGACATAGTCTACCGAGAAGGTCATCAGCACCAGGCTGATGTAGATTCCCAGGATAAGAAGCAACCGGGAAAGTCCTTTGCGGTAAGCCTGTGTGCCCAAAATAAATGTCGAGAAAAGGGCCGAATGAAGCAACAGCTTTGTGATGCTGCTTCCCAGCCGGAAAAGGTGGTCGGTAAGCAGGAGCAGTCCGAATATGACCAAAACGATCGTGACAGTCCGGAGACTTTCTCCGGGCTGTTGCCGGAGGATGTAATGGGTCAGCAGTGCTCCGGCCGTCAGGGCCAGGATGGTGTTTAGCGGACTGAACACCAGGGTCAGGATGAACACCAGGGCCATCAGCAAAATGTAAAACAGGATAATACCAGGCAGACCCTCCCGGTAGAGCACCAGGATAAAGACACTGAAGACCAGAGCCGATCCGGTATCGTTCTGCAAAAAAATCAGCATTACGGGAAGCAGCAGGATCAGTCCAGTGATGAGCAGCGACTTCATCCGGTTGGGCTTGTAATTGTAAGAACCGGTATAGCTTGCCAGGGCCAGAGCTGTCGTGAACTTGGTAAATTCTGCCGGTTGGATGGCAAACCCGCCGATATGAAACCAAGATCGGGCTCCTTTGATTTCCGTGCCGAACAGCAGCACCCCAATAAGAAACAGGATGGTCAGGACGTAAAAAACATAGGCAAACGACACGTAAAAACGGCTGTCGAAGATGATCAGTATCGCAGCCAGACCAAAGGCTGCCAGTATCCAGATCAGCTGTTTTCCGTAACGCTGGCTTATGTCCAGGATATTACGGTGCTCTTCATTATACACGGCAGCGTAGATGTTGATCCAGCCGAGAAGGACCAGCAGTATATAGATAAAAATAGTCAGCCAGTCCAGGTTTGCCCATGTATTGTGTCGGTTAATCACTATTTGGGTTGATTTGGGTTTAACAAATTTGTGTCGAACAGTTTTTTCTGGAGCATTCTCCGGTGTGGTGCCCGGATTGAGTCATTCAGGTATTTCTCAATTATCAGGCTGGCAATCGGGGCGGCATGGCGGGCACCCCATACGCCGAATTCCACATAAACGGCAACTGCAATGCGCGGATGCTTTTTCGGAGCAAAAGCAATGAAGGCCGAGTGGTCTGAACCGTGTGCATTCTGTATGGTACCTGTTTTCCCGCAGATTTTGATGCTGTCGGTATATGCCGTGTACCGTGTGCTTGTCTGCTCAACCACCTGCTGCATGCCTTCAATGACGATCTCGAAATGTTCCCTGCTGATTGTGCTGTTCTTCCGTTCGAACTGCAGTTTTTCTTCTTTTCCTTCCCGGCTGGATACGGCCCTTACCAGATGCGGTTCTATGTAGTACCCGCGGTTGGCGATTACTGTCACCATGTTGGCCATCTGCAGGGGAGTAAGAATAATTTCCCCCTGTCCGATGGAAAGTGAGCGGATGGTCAGTGCATTCCAGTGATGTTTTCCATAGTAACGGTCGTAATAGGATGGTTCGGGAATGTTCCCTGAAGACTGGCCAAAGAATTCGCTTCCCAGAGTTTTCCCAAGTCCGAAGCTGAGAATATGGGAGTACCAGTGCCGGTATCCTTCTTCGGCCGTAGGGTATTTTCTGATAACCGAACGGAAGGCATTCCAGAAATACGGATTGCAGGATTCCCTGATTGCTCCTTTCATGCTGATGGGCGATTCATGATAATGAGTGCAGCGAATCGGGCTGGAAGACGGTCCGTTGCACACGATGGCGGTTTGCGTATTCATGGTGCCTTCCTGCAGGGCAATCAGAGCCTGCAGCGGTTTAAAAGTAGAGCCGGGGGAATAGGCTGCGGAGATGGCCCGGTTTGTGAGCGGCAGGAGTGTGTCGTTGAGCAGTATCCGGTAATTTTTACTGCGTTCCCTTCCCACCAGCAGGTTGGGATCATAAGCGGGGCCGCTGTAAAAACAAAGAATTTCCCCGCTGGAAGGTTCAATGGCAACCACTGCACCTCGTTTGTTGCGCATCAGCTGTTCCGCATATTCCTGGAGGTCCGCATCAATGGTGGAAATAAGGTTTTTCCCCAGGACGGCAGCCGTATCGTTTTTCCCTTCAAGATAGGTCCCTTTGATGCGGTTATGTACGTCCACCAGGAAAAAGTTAACCCCTTTTTCCCCTCGCAATTCCTTTTCATATGCCCGTTCCAGTCCGGTTATCCCGATATAGTCTCCCTGATCATAATAAGGGTCTTCTTCAATGATCTGCGGGTTGACTTCTCCCACATAGCCCAACATATGTGCTGCCATCCGGCGCGGATATTCCCGGAGTGTTCTGGCCTGCACGAAAAATCCGGGAAATTTGAATAATTTTTCCTGAAGTCCGGCGTATACTTCAGGCGAAAGCTGTTTTACCACCACGGAAGGTTTGTAGAGAGAATAGGCCCTGGCCTTATCCAGTTCTTCATTGAGCTCTTCCGGTCCGATATGCAGCAAACTGCAGAACTCAAGGGTGTCGAATGTGCTGAGCTCACGGGGAGTAACCAGCAGGTCGTAGGCGGCTTTGTTGTGGACAAGCAGATTTCCCTTGCGGTCGTATATCAGTCCCCTGGCCGGATAGTTAATCACCCGGCGCAGCACATTGCGCCTGGCATATTGTTTATACGAACTGTCCAGGACCTGCAGATTCAAAAGTCTGCCGAGAAAGGCCAGAGATACCATCACAAACACGGTTCCGACAATGTATTTCCGTTTGGTGTACTTATCCACGGCAACTATTCTTTGTAAATCATAAACTGACTGATAATGATTACGGTGATGGAGAATGCCGAACTGGCTAGCGATCGGAGAAGCGTATGCCAAAATCCGTTCAGGCTGAATACTTCCATATAGAACAAAAACAGATGGTGGGCCAGAACGAGGATGACCGTATAACGGATAAACCATGACAGCCCCATTTGGCTGAGGCGGGGAGCAGAATGGCTTATCAGCATATCCCGGGAGGAAATAATGCGGATGACGGAAGGACGCAAAAAAGCCATGAATGTGGTTGCTGAGGCATGTATGCCCGGTGTGTTGGTGAAGATATCAATCAGCAATCCCAACAGAAAGCCTGCAGGCAGCAGCAGGTATCCGGGGATCTCAAAAGGCAGCAGCAGAATAAGCAGAATGTAAACGTAAGGGTTTACATAGCCGCTGAACTGAATGTTGTTGAACAGCAGTATCTGAAGCAGGATCAGCAAGAGTCCCATGAATAAGTATTTCAGTGGATTGTTAATCATTCAGATGAGTTTTTTGGAGACTGTCTAATTCCGGTTTATTTCCGTCTTCGATAATTTCCACCAAGCTTAAAGTTCTGAAGTTGGCTGAAAGACGTACGTGGATTTCATAAAAATTTTCCCCGTTTCCTATAGTAAACTGCTCGATCCGGCCGATTAAAATTCCCTCCGGGAAAATCGATGAATAACCGCTGGTGACAATGGTGTCTCCGTAAGACAGTTCTACATGGAAGGGAATCTCATTAAGCCGGGCCGAGCACTCATTCCTGCCCTCCCAGACCAGTGATCCGAAATATCCGTTTTTTTTGATTTTGGCAGAAATACGCCAGCGTTTGTTCAGAAGGCTTGGCCCGGTGGCATAATGGTCGCTAACCTGGCTAACAAGGCCCACGATCCCTTGTGAACAAACAATGCCCATATCGGGTTTTACGCCGTCTTTCCTGCCCTTGTTCAGCGTGAGGTAATTGTTTTGCCGGTTAACGGAATTATTAATGATGCGGGCCGGGATAAACCGGTACCGGGCTTTTTGTCTTGCGGTATCTGTTTTTGTGCCGAAGCCCAATTGTTGAAGCCGGTACTTTAGCCGGGCATTTTCGGCAGCCAGCTGCTCGTTGGACTGACGCAGGCCGAAATAACCGGCAGCTGCATCATATGACGCATAAACCAGGGCAACGAGGCGGTTGCTGGAATTATAGAAACTGGCATTCTGGTAATTGTTGCAGCGGATGACCAAAATAAAGCAGACGACTTCAAGCATCAGAAACAACAGAAAAAAATAATTCCGGACCAGAAAGCGAAACAAACTTCTCATTTTCAGGAAGGTTAACCGCCTTCCTGAACAGCTACCTGATCAGGAAGGAGAATTTGTCAACATTTTTCAGTGCAATGCCGGTTCCGCGGGCCACGGCGCGGAGCGGATCTTCCGCAACATGAAAGGTAATGTTTAACTTTTCCGTCAGCCGTTTCGACAGTCCGCGGAGCAGGGCACCCCCCCCTGCTAGGTATATTCCCTTTGAAACAATGTCGGCGTAAAGCTCGGGCGGAGTTTGTTCCAGGGCATTTAAAATAGCTGTTTCAATTTTGGAAATGGATTTCTCCAGGCAATGGGAGATCTCCTGATAGGAAACAGGTACCTCTATGGGCAGGGCGGTCATCTGGTTGGGACCCTGTACAATATAGTCATTCGGCGGATTTTCCAGCTGGGAAAGCGCAGACCCGACATTGATCTTAATCTCTTCTGCCGTGCGTTCACCTATCTTTATGTTATGTTGATGGCGCATGTATTCCATAATGTCGGCGGTGAGATCATCCCCGGCAATGCGGATCGATTTGTTGGTTACAATTCCGCCCAGGGATATGACGGCAATCTCTGTGGTTCCTCCGCCAATGTCGACAACCATATTCCCTTCCGGGGCTTCTACGTCCAGTCCGATTCCGATAGCTGCTGCCATGGGTTCGTAGATCAAGTAAACCTCCCTGCCTCCGGCATGTTCTGAAGAGTCGCGCACGGCTCTGACTTCCACCTCTGTGGAGCCGGAAGGAATGCAAACCACCATTTTCAGGGCAGGAGAAAATAAACGGGATTTGGGGTTGATCATCTTGATCATACCCCTTATCATTTGCTCTGCAGCGTTAAAATCGGCAATTACCCCATCGCGCAGCGGACGGATGGTTCTCAGATTGGCATGGGTTTTCCCCTGCATTTGCCGGGCCTTCTCCCCGACAGCGACCAGCTTTTCTGTTTTCAGATCAATGGTGACTACAGAAGGCTCATCGAGCACAATCTTGTCATTCTGAATAATGATGGTGTTGGCTGTACCGAGGTCAATGGCAATTTCCTGAGTCAAGAACGAAAATAATCCCATATGTTGAATCTCCTGTAAATCAGCTTTTTATTTTTTATCCTGTCACTTAATGTTTGAAATGGCGGCGGCCTGTGAACAACATGGCTATTCCGTATTCGTCGCAGGCCTGAATCACCTCCTTGTCACGGATGCTTCCTCCGGGCTGTACAACATATTTAACGCCAAATTCATGGGCTGCTTCAATGCTGTCGCGGAAAGGAAAGAAGGCATCTGAAACCAGAACGGCCTCCTCAATGAGAACTCCCTCTTTCAGCTTGAAGCGGGGGATAGCCAGCTGACGAAGACTGTCCAGCCGGTTGGGTTGTCCCATTCCGGCACCTGTCAGCCAGAACGAACCGTCCGGGTTTTCCGTGACCAGGGCAATGGAATTACTTTTTAAATATTTACATGCGGTAATGCCGAATCGGGCCAGGTTCATTTTATTGCGTTCAAACTTGCTGCGGGTGACGTTTTTAAATTCGGTATCCATTCCTTCATCCTCATCCTGTACAAGCATGCCCCCACTTATGGAGCGGTATAGCTTTTCTCCGGTTTTTTCTTTTTTTACCGGCATGACGAGCAGGCGCAGGTTTTTCTTTTTCCCCAGAATTGCCAGTGCTTCCGGACTGAATCCGGGAGCGATGAGTATTTCCACAAATTTTTTGCTAAACCATGCGGCCACTTCCTCCGTTACCGTTTGCGTAAAGCAGATAATCCCGCCATAGGCGCTTATCGGGTCTCCGGCCCAGGCCAGTTCCAGAGACCTCATGATGTCTTCGGATACGGCCAGTCCGCATGGAGTCAGGTGTTTGATAACGGAAACGACAACTTTCCCGGGGAGATGGCTAACTGCGTGACAGGCATCGCTGGCTGCTTTCCATGCTGCATCGGCATCCAGCAAATTGTTGTAGGACAGCGCTTTCCCCTGCAGAACACGGGCACTGCCCAAGCCTGTTCCGGCAGCTGAATTGTTGAATCTGTATAGTGTGGCCGACTGATGCGGGTTTTCTCCGTAACGCAGAACCTTTCCTTCGTTCAGGCTGATACGGCATCGCCCGGTGTTCCCGGTATCAAAATAATCAAAGATGGCTGTGTCGTAATGGGAAGAAACGGCAAAAGCTTCTCCGGCCAATGCTTTTCGGTCGGCCATGGAAGTTTTCCCCTGCTTTTCTTCAAGTAGTTGCAGGAAAGCAGGATATTGTTCCCGCGACGAGACAATGGCTACATCCCTGAAATTCTTGGCCGCAGCCCGGATCAGGGAAATGCCTCCGATATCTATTTTTTCAATGATTGCTTCTTCGGAAGCTCCTGTGGCAACGGTTTCTTCAAAAGGATAGAGATCAACAACAACCAGATCGATGGAAGGGATTTCATACTGTTTTAGTTCTTCCTGATCGCCTGCATGTTCCCGGCGGTTGAGGATTCCCCCAAAAACCTTGGGATGAAGTGTTTTTACCCGTCCCCCAAGGATGGATGGGTATCCGGTAAGTTGTTCCACGGGGACGACCGGTATGCCGAAACCCTCTATAAATGATTGCGTTCCTCCCGTAGAATAAATCCGTACATCCAGTGCATGCAGCTTGTTAACTATTTCGTCCAGTTTGTCTTTATGGTAAACAGAAATCAATGCCGACTTGATTTTTTTTAAATCCTTCATTTATAATGGTTTATTATTGTTGCACAAAGATAATAAAAAGGACTGGTTTTTTCTCTGCCGGCATAGGCTCTTTTGTGAATAATTTTAACGGGTTTGTTTGCCTGGCGGCATACAGCAAAAATTGCCGGTTAACCCCGTTATGGGCTTGTTGACGGTGATTTTGAACCCATGGATTTTTCTTCTTTGATTTCTTTTTCTTTGTGGAGGATGCTGTGCAAAAATACCTTTATGTCTTTGGGATGTTCAGTCAAAACGGATTGTTTTTTCCGGAACAATGCGGCTTACCAGCCAGGATGGGACAGTAAGCATCAGCATGGTTGCTGCCAGGGCTCCCAGGTTCAGCACAAGCAGATTCCACGGGGACAGACTTATCGGAACCGTGGATACATAATAGGAAGCCGGATCTAGTTGAACGGGATGCAGATATTTCTGGATCAGGCACAGGCTTATGCCGAGCAGGTTTCCCCAGAACAGACCCTGGCTGACCAGGAAGGCCGAAAGGTAAAGGAATACTTTCCGGATGTTGGCGTTGGCCGCTCCCATGGATTTGAGTATGCCGATCATCCGGGTTCGTTCCAGAATAATAACCAGCAGTCCGCTAATCATGTTAAAGCCTGCAACAAGGACCATCAGACTCAGGATGATCCATACGTTCATGTCGAGCAGATCAAGCCAGTCAAAGATCTGGGGAAATTTGTGTCTGATATTGACCAGGAGAAACGGGCTCTCCTGATTTGCGGGTTCCCCGGTCAGAATGCTGCGGAGTCTGAATTCAATCGTCTCAAGCTGACCGGGATCGCTGACAAACAATTCATACCCGCTGATCTGGTTTTCCGTCCAGGCATTCAGCTGCTGGACCTGGCGTATGTCTGCCAGCACAAACATCAGGTCTAATTCTTCGAGTCCGGTCCGGTAGATCCCGCCTACGGTGAACTGTCTGATCCGGGGAGTCTTTTCGTTTTCATTCAGGAAATACATACGGAACCGGTCGTTCAGATCCAGATTCAGTTTTTCCGAGAGCTGGGCAGAGATCCAGACCTGGCTTGTCCGGTCCGAGTCGGTCGGGAACGGATGTCCTTTCAGCCTGTTTTTTTCAAAAAAACGCCAGTCGAATTCCGGTCCGATGCCTTTCAGCACCACTCCCTGTATTTCTTCCCCGGCCTGGATCATGCCGGGCTTAGTGGCAAATTGCTGAATGTGGCTGATGCCGGGAACGGCAGCCATGCGTTGCAGCGGGACCCGTTCACGGTCAACAGGCATCGTCTGGTAAGACTGCCTGCTGTCGTGGTTTATCAGCTGGATGTGGGCGGCAAAACCGTTTACCTTGGAGGCGATTCCCTGCTGAAAGCCCACAACAATAGCTACGGACAGAATCATGACCGTCATGCCCAGGCTGATTCCTGCCACGGCCAGGCGGACAATCCTGCGGGATAGCTGTCTTGCCTGGTCCCGGTCGGAAAACAACCGTTGTGCTATGAATAGTTCCGTGTTCAAGCTGTAATGGAATTAAGCTGCTAAGATATATGAAGTTTTTTGGATTTCCGGTTTAGCTGTTCCTCCGGTTCAGGAAGGGAAGGATCAGCAGAGCCAGCGTTCCGATCACAATGTACATTGCCGTCATGGTGGTATGGGCCAGAAAGGCAAAGACGGCTCCGTCGGCCTTGGAGATTCCGTAAACAAAGAGGGTTTGGATGACCATAAAGTGCCAGGCGCCGATTCCTCCCTGTACCGGAGCAACCATGCCGTAACTGCCCAGTACAAAGGTGGTAAGCCCGGCCATGGGGGCGAGGTGGCTGGTGAAGTCAAACGACTGGAAGACCACATACAACATCAGGTAATACATTAGCCAGATAAACAGCGTGTGCCCCAGGAAGGCTTTTTTGTTTTTCATATGCCTGATGGTTTGTAACCCTTCCCCGAATTTGGCAAGGGTTTGTCTTATTCTGCCGTATATGCCCGATTGCCTTAGCTTATGGCGGTACAGGAAAATTAGAAGGCCCAGAAACGGTGGTATGACTAAAAACCAGGGAGAAAAAGCTACCCCGCACACTTTGTTGCGGATATCCGGATTGTTTTTCAGGAACTGCAGTATCTGTCCGAACTGGGTGAAGAAGACCAGCAGGCTGAGCAGCATCAGCATCAGCAGATCGATGATCCGTTCGATAACCACTGTTCCGACCAGTCGCGTAAAGGAGATCTTTTCGTAGCGGGAAAGGATTCCGCAACGCGAAATTTCGCCCATGCGGGGAAGCACCATGTTCATCAGATAACCCACCATCACCGCCAGAAAAGCGTTGATTGTGCGTGGTTTGTGTCCCATAGGTCTGATCATGAGTCCCCATCTCAGGGTCCGGCTCAGATGACTTAGCAGCCCCAGGCACAGCGATATCCAGATCCAGAGGTAGTCTGCGTCGTGTTTGAGTATGCCGGTTATTCGGCTGATATCCTGGTCTTTGTAGATAAGCCAGAAAAGCAACAGTCCGGTAGCCAGAAAGGCCAGAAACTGAAGGGTTTTTAGTATTTTACGTTTCAAGCGTTACTTGTTTATTCCCGAAAATGAACTATTTTTAAAATCGTTAAGGCATTTTCGCGATAATTTCCTTACTTTTTTAATTTTGCAGCCCGGTCCTGACACAGACAAACGGTATAACACAGACAAAAATAAGGATTTGTTTTTAAACAGGCGGAGGCTTCAGGGACATTTCCGATGGAGATCAACGCAATATAAGGAGAGGAGGAAGAATCATGACCATAGTTAAAGCGAAAAAGCATTTGGGGCAGCACTTCCTGAAAGACCGGCAGATTGCAGCAAAAATAGTGAACAGCCTCCGGCAGGAACAATTGCGGGAAGTGCTGGAAATAGGTCCCGGTACGGGCGTTTTGACCCGGTTGTTGCTGGAACGACCCGGATACGGGACTACGGTTATTGAAATTGACGGGGAGTCTGTAGATTACCTGAAAACCCGTTTTCCCCGCCTGAAAGGACAAATCATTCAGGGCGATTTTCTAAGGATGAAGCTGTCGGAATATTTTCACGGGCCTTTTGCGGTTATCGGTAATTTTCCCTACAACATATCATCCCAGATTTTTTTCCATTTGCTGGATTACCGGGACCAGATCAGGGAAATTGTATGCATGCTGCAAAAAGAAGTGGCTGAAAGGCTGAGTGCCGGGCCGGGATCAAAGGCGTATGGAATTTTAAGTGTAATTTTGCAGACTTATTACGATATTGAATATCTTTTCACGGTTTCCGAACATGCTTTTCTTCCTCCTCCGCGGGTTCAGTCGGCCGTGATCCGTCTGAACCGGAATAACAGACTGAAACCGGATTGCGATGAAACGCTATATCTGAGGCTGATTAAAACCGCCTTTAATCAGCGTCGCAAAACGCTGCGAAATTCCCTGCGATCCTTTCTTCCTGATGAAACCCTCAGGGGAATGCCCGTTTTTTCAAAGCGTCCGGAACAATTGGGTGTTGTTGAGTTCGAATCCTTAACCAGGCTGATATGCAGCCGGAAAAATCAAAGTAGCTATGAAGGCTGAATTAAACAGGGAATTTATTGAGCATCTCCGGGGGCTCATTGAGCAGGAAGCTTCGGGCGAGATCGTCGGTTTATTGAAAGATCTGCATCCGGCCGACATTGCCGAGATAATGGAAGAACTTTCCATGGAAGAGGCCCGTTACCTGTATCTTCAGCTTGACCGGGAGCTGGCATCGGACGTGCTGGTTGAAATTTCGGAAGATGACCGGAACCGGTTTTTGCGTGTTTTGCCGCCCGAGGTTATTGCCAGTCAGTTTATCGGGTATATGGATTCGGACGATGCCGCCGACATTATCGGCGACCTGGATGAGGAGATGAAAGAAGCTGTACTCCGGAAGATTGAAGACAAGGAACAGGCCGGAGACATTGCCGATCTGCTGGAATATGACGAGGAAACGGCCGGAGGACTGATGGCCAAGGAGTTGGTCAAGGTGAATGAAAACTGGACCGTTCAGACCTGTCTGAAGGAGATTTCCGCCCAGGCCGAAGAAATCGATGAAATTTATTATGTCTATGTGGTGGATGATGATAACCTGCTGAAGGGCGTGCTGTCGTTGTCCAAGTTGATCCAAAAGCCCACACAAACGCGGGTGAGTGAGATTATTCAGGAAGATATTCACTGGGTTAAGACCGATACCCGTCAGGAGGAAGTAGCTCAGATTATGGAAAAATATGATCTGGTGGCCCTGCCTGTGGTCGATCATATGGGACGTCTGAAAGGACGCATTACCATTGACGATGTGGTGGATGTGATCCGGGAGGAAGCAGGTAAGGATTACCAGATGGTTTCCGGGATAACCGGTGATATAGAGCCGGGTGACCGCATTTGGCAGCAGACCCGTGCGCGGATTCCCTGGCTGGTTGTTGGAACGGCGGGAGGATTGCTTGGAGCCAGGGTGCTGGGGTCTAATGCCGGAACGATCAGCCAGATTCCGGCGATGGCGTTTTTTATTCCGCTGATTGCTGCTACGGCCGGTAATGTGGGGGTGCAATCCTCTTCCATTGTGGTGCAGAGTATTGCCAGCGGCTCCCGCAACTTTGATTCCATGTGGAAGAAACTGTTTAAGGAGCTGGCTGTAGGAATTATTACGGCCCTGTTCTTTGCCTTCGTCATTTTTGTTTATAATTATTTTTTCAGCGACAATTTCAGGCTGACTCTGGCTGTGAGCTGTACCTTGTTTCTTGTTATTATTTTTGCATCCTTGTCTGGTAGTTTTATTCCGCTGATGCTGAATAAGATGAAAATAGATCCGGCACTGGCTACCGGGCCGTTTATTACGACTACCAACGATGTGGTCGGGCTTATTCTTTATATGCTGGTGGCCCGCAGCTTTTTTTCCGTGTTTTGATTGCTGTCCGAACTTTT
>JBFWIL010000036.1:0-15013 GCA_050256015.1 Mangrovibacterium sp.
TATGATTAATACTTTTCCCATTTTTGTTTTGTTTATGATTCAGTTGCCATATCTTTCCGGTATTTCCTCCGGGCATGCTTGGGCCGGCGGCACGGAACTACGGATCACAAACCAAAGTAAAGAAATTTTTGGTATTTCTGAAATGCTTAAGTTCCCTGATCCGTTCCCTGTCTGTACCAGTAATTTTTTTGAGGCTCCGGCTTTATCCGGAGCCGCCAGTTTCCGGGATAGTAGTTGTTAAAACGTTTTCCCAGGTTTTTGATAAATCCCAGGGGCAGGCCGTTGTAGCTGACCAGCTGCCAGGGGGCTCCGGAAACCTGAAGGGGAAAGGGTTCCCGTGCCAGGTAATTCAGGGCTTCCTGCAAACTGAGTTCCGTGCAGGCGAAGGCCTCCGGCCTGAGATCGGCCGACAAGGCCAGTCCGGCGTCGGGCAACAGTTGTTCGCGCACCCGTTGTCCTGTCGTGGTGCCGGCTTTCAGGATGTTTACCGACCCGAGCAGGCTCAGAACATCGGCTTCCCTGGCAACGGGGATGAAGCACAGCCGGTCCCGGTGCTGGAAAAAAGTCATGTTTTCCGGCCGGCTGATCCAGTGAGAAGGAATGCGTCCTGGTTTTTTAAACCTGCCTTTTCGAGGAGAAGAAGCTTTGACTGTTTTGGCTTTTTCGGTTTTTTGCAGCAGAGCCATAAAAAAACCTTCTCCCTGAACCCGGTGGGGAAGGAAACGATACCCGTAAATTCCGTGATGTTCCAGCTCTTCAATCCGCCATTCGGCTTTCAGGGGGATACGTATGCTTTCTACAGAAGCATGCGTTTGCAACCAGCGGAGGTTTTCTTCGTTTTCTGCCGGGTTGAAAGTGCAGGTGCTGTAGATTAGCCAGCCGCCTTCTTTCAGACAGTTCCAACTGTCGGCCAGAATACGCCTTTGTCTGAGTGAACAGCGGTCGGCCTGTTCCTGCGTCCATTCTGTACAGGCATCAGGATTGCGGCGGAACAGTCCTTCTCCGGAACAGGGAGCGTCGACCACGAGCAGGTCGAAGAAAGCTCCGGCTCTGCCAAACTGCCTGGCATCGCTGTTGCTTATCAGCACGTTGGACCGTCCCCATTTTACCAGGTTCTCAGAAAGTACGGGCAGTCGGGAGCGGATCAGTTCGTTGGATACCAGCAGATCGTCAGGTTTAAGCAGATCGAGCAGCAGGGTCGATTTGCCGCCGGGGGCCGCGCAGAGGTCCAGTACCCGAAGAGGTTGGCTGTTCGGGATCTGCCTGAAGGCCTGTTCCAGGAACATGGAACTGGCTTCCTGCACATAATAGGCCCCGGCATGCCAGAAGGGGTCCTGGGCGTACACGGGGCGTTCATTCAGAAAAAAGCCGGTGCTGCACCAGGGAACATGCCGGGCCTGGTGTGCAGAGCGTAATTTTAACGGATTGATGCGCAGGCTGGCACGGGCTTCGTACAGCAGCGAGTCCAGGAATGCACCGGCCGCATCCGGAAACTGTTTGCGGATGCGTTCGGTAAAAGCTTTCGGCCAGGGGCTAACGGAACTAGTCATGCTTCAAAAATAAAACTTTTTGGTCTGGCAGCGAAAATGATTATTTTTACAGCTCGGCATTCATTCAGGAAATTGATCCGCTTATGAGCAAAGATCTTGCAGAACAATTCAGTGCAGCATTCAAAGGGAAGGATCCGGTGGAGACCCTGCAGGAATTGGTTGGTCGCTTTGGAGGCAAAACTGTTTTTACCACCAGCTTTGGTCTTGAAGACCAGGTTGTCGGCGACATGATTTTTAAAAACAAACTGCCTGTCCGGGTTGTTACCCTGGATACAGGAAGGCTTTTTGAGGAAACCTACAAGGTGTTTAACCGGACACTGGAGAAATACGGGGAGCCCATTCGTGTTTATTACCCGGATGCGGAGAGCCTGGAAGCTTTTGTTTCGGAAAAGGGGCCCAACAGCTTTTACCTTTCTGTGGAAAACCGGAAGATATGCTGCCGGATCCGGAAGGTGGAACCCCTGAGACGGGCACTGAAGGGAGCTGACTGCTGGGTAACCGGACTGCGGGCCTCACAGTCGGATAACCGGGAACATATGGCCTTGTTTGAATGGGACGAAGCCTTTGATGTCTTGAAATACAATCCCTTGCTAAGCTGGAGTCTGGAAGACTGCAGGGGGTATGTAAGGGCCGGGCAGGTGCCTTATAACGTGATGCACGACAAAGGGTTTGTGAGCATTGGCTGTGCTCCATGCACCAGGGCAATCAAGCCGGGGGAAGATTTTCGGGCCGGTCGCTGGTGGTGGGAAGACAATTCCAAAAAGGAATGCGGGTTGCATGATCACTGAACCGAACCTGCTGAAGATGTTCCATGTATCCGGGTTGATTAATCAACTCTTCTTCCAAAAGGGGTAAGAGCCAGTCCGGCCAGTTTAAAATGCTGGGAGGCAAAGGGAAGGCCGATGATGGTAATGGCAAACAGCAGTCCGAGAATAACATGGGAGAGGGCAATCCAGATGCCTCCGATAAGGAGCCAGAGAATGTTCATGAAAGTAGAAAGACAACCCGGAGCATAGTTCATGTACTGAATGCGCCTGCCAAAAGGCCAGAGGGCCAGCAGGGCCAGCTTAAAAGCCTGCAGCCCGAAAGGAATGCCTGCGATGGTGAGGCACAGCAAAATTCCCGAGGCAAGGTATTCCAGAAAGATGAAAAATCCTCCGAAGACGATCCAGATAATGTTTCCCAGTGTTCCCATGGTGGTTGATGTGTTTTGTTTATAATCGGTTTCAGATACAGGCTGTTTCGTGTTGTATACTGCTTATTTATCAGTATGGAATCCGGATTTCCATCTCGGGCATGCTGTCGGAAAGTTCTTTTTTCAATGCTTTCATATCCACATTGTAGTACAGGGGATACAGAATCCTGGGCTTCAGCTTCTTTACTGTTTGTAGGAACATGGCTTCATTCATGGTGAAAGGCATCATCACCGTAATGAAAGCCACGTCAGGGCGCATAAAAAAGCGCATTTCGTTAATGTATTCGGTGTCTCCCGATATATAGATCGTTTTGTCTCCGAAAACCAGAAAATACCCGTTGCCTTCTCCCTTCGGATGGTATGGAACATCGTCGGGGCGTAGGTTTACCTCATTGTAGGCCGCCACGGCTTTGATGTAAATGTCCTTGTATGTGGTTTGCATGCCGTTTCCCATAAAATAGCCGAAATTCATCTTGGAAATGCAGGACCTGGAAGCAATGACACGGGTGTCGGACTTGCTGAGCTGCCTGACGGCATCGGTGCTGAAATGGTCCCGGTGATCGTGGGTAATCAGAATAAGATCGGCTTTGGGCAACCTGTTCAAATCGGCCACATTTGGTATCGGATCTGCATAGATGTGCATGCGGTTAAAGACAAAGTGAAGAAAACAGTGACCGATAACTTCCATTTCAACCTGACCTTTGGAGGTTGCCAGGGTATCGCGTGGCCAGTACTGGGCCCTTACCGGGTAGAAACTTAACATTCCCGCCAGTATCAGACCGAAAAGGATACTTGTTCTTTTTAGTAGGCTCATGGTTGTTTTGCGGCTACTAAGATATTAATTTTTATGCAGGGATAAATTCCCTGAATAAATTTTGATTTGCCGGTGTTAGCAGGGACAGCGGTGATTAGTTCTGTTTGCCGGGAGAGTCTGTTCTGACCACGGTTTTCCCCTGCCATTTCCCGGAAAAATAATAGCCCAAAAGGATGAACATGCCGGCCAGCCATCCCAGGGGTTCTGACCACCAGATGCCGTTCACACCGATAATTCCCGAAAGGTGAAAAGCCAGGGGAATACGGAGCAGGTAGAGAGAAAACAGGGAAGTCAGCATGGGGAACAGCGTGGCTCCGGCGCCTCTCAGAAAACCGGTAAAAGCGAACATCAGGGCAAAGATCAGGTAAAAGGAAGATACGATGAGCAGGTAGTCCTGTCCGATGGCCACTACCTGCGGATCGGAGGTAAACAGCCGGATCAGCTGCTGCCCGAACAGGATAATCAGAACGGTTACCAGCAGTGCGTAACAGAGCGATAAAAAAATCGTGATCCGGAGTCCTCTTTTGGCCCGGTCTTCCCGCGAAGCTCCCAGGTTTTGGCCGACAAAACTTGCCAGGGCTGAGCTGAAGGTCATGGCCGGAGTTTTTACAAATGAATCTATGCGCAGGGCGGCGGTGTAGGCTGCCACGGCGTTTGTCCCGAAACTGTTGATTACCCCCATGATGGCCATCATGCCGATGGCCACAAAAGACTGCTGAAAGCCGGTGGGAAGTCCGATGCGGATGCAGTGCCTGAAAATATCCCGATCGAAGCGGTATTTCCGGAAGGACAATTTGATTACCGGATGTTTTTTGTTCAGGTACCAGACTGCCTGTAAAAAGGCAAGAGCTTCGGCCAGCACCGTGGCAAAGGCAACTCCGGCAATGCCCCAGCGGAAAACCAGTACAAACAGCAGATCAAGGGCCACATTCATCAGTGCGGAGAAGAGCATAAAATGCAGGGGGGTCCTGGAGTCGCCCAGTCCTTTCAGTATTGAAGTGATTCCTGTGAAGCCAAAAAAGAAAAAATTACCCAACAGGTAAACGGTCAGGTAGGTGACCGCCTTTCCCATCATTTCTTCAGGCAGTCTGAGCAGGCGAAAGATCTCTTTGCTCAGGCTTATTCCGGCCAGAGAAATGAGAACGGAAGCTGCCAGAAAAAAAATAAAAATGGTATCAATGGTATGCCTGACCTGTTTGGTCTGCTTGGCTCCAAAATACTGAGCTACCACCGTGGATGCCCCCGAACCGACTCCAATCACCAGGGAGATCAGGGCAAAGATGATCGGATGGGAAGCACCTACAGCCCCTAGGGCTTCCTTGCCCAGAAAATTTCCCACAATGATGCTGTCGACAATATGATACAGGTTCTGAACGATGTTGCCGATGATCAGGGGCACCGAAAAGCGCAGAATCAGTCCGGCCTCCTTTCCCTCGGTAAAGTCCTTCATAGTAATTGAATAAAGTGCATAAAGCTCCTGAATTTTATCCGGATATCAAAATTGTAAGCAGAAGGTTATGCTTGGGTTAAGTTTTATTCAAAGACTTTTTTGCCTGGCGGATTCCTGTAATTTTGTGAACCGGATTATAACGGTAGACCGCGTATGAAAAGTGTTTTGTTTGTATGTCTCGGAAATATTTGTCGCTCGCCCAGTGCTGAGGCGGTATTTAATGAACAGATAAAAAAGAAGGGGTTAAGTGGTTTCTTTCGCTGTGATTCAGCAGGTTTGGCCGGTTACCATGTAGGAGATCCGGCCGACAGGCGGATGCAGTGTCATGCCCTGCGCCGCGGGTACCGGCTGAACTCCATAGCCAGAAAATTCCGGCCCGAAACCGATTTTGAGGCGTACGATTATATTGTCGGCATGGACGAGGAAAATATCGAAGCTCTTAAAGATCTGGCCTCCAGCCGGGAAGAACTGGACAGGATTTACAGGATTACCGATTTCTGTTCGGCCGGCGGACACGATTCTGTGCCCGATCCGTATTACGGAGGACCGGACGGCTTTGAACTGGTACTGGATATTCTTGAGGATGCCTGCGAAGGATTGCTAAACGAAGTAATGGGGAACGGCTCTACTTTTTATTCAAACTCAATTTAAATTGGCGGAATTTCAAATTGATGGATATTTTCTGGCATAGCTTACAAATGCCTGTGAGTCCCCCTTTTTGACTGTTGAATTGTTAAACGTTTTTAATTTTGATTAAAAGACGGGCTTTCTTTTTTATTGACGGATTTATTGACGGAACAGGCTTTTCTGTTATTTTTGAGAATCAAAAAACAAAACAGGGCTAACCGGTTTTTCTCGAAGGCCAGAGGATGGGTGATGATTTCCGGGAGCTGGCTGCCGTATTCTAACATACCAACATGACCAAAACGCTTACAGGGCTGTTTTTTTTGCTTGTCCTGGTCCTTCCTGCTGCAGCCCAGCAGGGAACGGAGGATCTTCATCTGAGCTTCTACGGGTTTATCAGGAACGAAATTTTCGTAGACACATACAAAGGACTGGATGCTGCTTATGAACTGTTTTATCTGGTCCCGCTGTATGCCGGACAGGATGCAGAAGGAAAGGATATTAACCGGCAAATCAGTGCCAATCTGTCAGCCCTGGCTACCCGCATGGGAATGCGGGTGGAGGGACCGGAAGTTTTTGGCGCTTCAACCAGGGCAAACATTGAATTCGACTTTGGTGGGATCGTAAAAACCGAACCTACGCTGTTCCGCATTCGTCAGGCCTGGGTGGCTTTCCGCTGGGAAAAGACCAGGTTGCTGGCCGGACAGAGCTGGCATCCCTTTCTTGGAGGAGATCTTTTCCCTTCCGTGGCGGGACTGAATACAGGGGCTCCTTTCCAGGCCTTTAATCGTTCTCCCCAGCTTCGCTTTGACCGCTATGCCGGTAATTTCATTTTTACTGCAGCAGCTGTTTATGAAAACCAGTACGCCAGCAAAACTATGGAGTCAGCAGGTTTTAGCTCGGCCAACCAGGCCCAGCGCAACGGAGTGATGCCCGAGCTGGTGCTCGTGGCCGGATACCGGAAAAACGGGCTTAACCTGGGAGCCGGGGCCCAGCTAAAAAGGCTGAAACCAAGAATGACCACGAGCGGAACAAGCGGCACCTATGTGGCCGATGAGTACCTGACAAGCGGGGGGGTAATGGCATACCTGGGCTGTAAGAAGGGCCGGCTGAACCTGACAGCCAAGGGATATTACGGACAGAATATGACCCACCTGACCCTGTTGGGCGGGTACGGGGTGGCTTCGCGCAATGAAACTACAGGCAGGGAAACCTACACAAATTATACCAATTACAGTGCTTATATGAACCTGGTGTATGGCAGTCGCTGGCAGGGGGGAATGACCCTGGGCTATGGGAAAAACCTGGGGACGGGAGATCCGCTGTATGACGACGGAAGCGGGCAGGCCACCGTGGGCGGACTGCTGCCCAACGTGATGGATGTGGCCCGTCTGGCTCCACACCTGGCTCTGAATGTAGCCAACATCCGTCTGGTGGCGGAATATGAGCTGACTACAGCCCGGTACGGCACGGGGGAGATCGATTTTTCGGACGGCCTTTATGCGGTTCGGCACCGGACTACCAACAACCGGTTTATGCTGATGATGATGTATGTCTTTTAATCTAAGATAGTAACCAAAATGTACTGGGAAGAAGAACTTGAAACGATGGAACGGACGGCACTCCGGCAGCTGCAACTGAGCAGGCTGCAGCAAACCGTACGGGATGCAGTCCGCTCGCCTTTTTATAAGGAATTGTACCGACGGAAGGGAATTTCGCCGGAGCAGTTGAGAAGTACGGAGGATATTCAGAAATTGCCTTTCACCACCAAACAGGATTTGCGTGAGCATTTTCCGTGGGGCTTTCTGAGCCTTCCGAAGAAGGAGATCATCCGTCTGCACAGTTCCAGCGGGACCACAGGCAACCCCACGGTAATTTTTCACAACCGACACGATATTGCCGGCTGGGCAAATCTGATGGCCCGCTCCCTTTTTTCGGCAGGTATCCGCGATACGGATGTGTTTCAGAATATCTGCGGATACGGGCTGTTTACCGGGGGACTGGGTTTTCAGTATGGTATCGAAAGACTGGGCTGCCTGAGTATTCCTGCCGGTGCGGGCAACAGCGTTCGGCAAATCCGGCTGATGCGCGATTACGGGACTACGGTGGTGCATGCCATCCCCAGTTATCTCGGACGTCTTTATGAGGTGTTCCTGGGAGAAGGGCTGGACCCGAAATGCGATACGGACTTACGCATTTTCGTGATAGGGGCGGAACCCCATACCGAGGCGCAGCGCAGGCGTATTGAGGAGATGTACGGCGTAAAGGCTTACAATTCGTTTGGCTTGTCCGAGATGAACGGACCGGGGGTGGCCTTTGAGTGCACAGAACAAAATGGCCTGCATATATGGGAGGATGCTTACCTGGTAGAAATTCTGGATCCGGAAACCTTAGAGCCTGTGCCGGAGGGAGAAACCGGGGAGTTGGTGCTGACCACGCTCGACCGGCAGGCCATGCCCCTGATCCGCTACCGCACCCGCGATCTTACCCGCCTGATTCCGGGCCCCTGTGCCTGCGGACGGACTCACATACGCCTTGACCGGATTACCGGTCGCAGCGACGATATGTTTATCATTAAAGGCTGTAACGTCTTCCCCATGCAGATTGAAGGCGTGCTGATGCGTATTCCGGAGGTAGGATCCGACTACCGGATCATCCTGGAAGAGATGAACGGGGCCGATGAAATGATTGTGGAGGTGGAGGTTCGGCGCGACTGGTTTAAAGGTGATGTTGGCCGGTTGGATCGCCTGAGCCGGATAATTACCCAGCAAATTCGTGATGAGGTGCTGGCCAAACCGCTGGTTCGGCTGGTGGAACCGGGTTCCATCCCCAGGGCGGAAGGTAAGGCTGTACGGGTGCTTGATAAGCGGAAGCGGGAATAATGCCCGGTTCCGGAAGTAAATAAATTGAATTAACCGATAATGCAATGATACAGCAAGTTTCTGTTTTTCTGGAAAACAAGGCCGGACATGTGGAGCGGGTAAGCCAGGTGCTCCGCAGGGAGCGGATCAATGTCCGCTCAATCACACTGACCCATACTGCCGGCGGATGGGGAATCCTGAACCTGCTTGTCGACCAGCCGGAGGAGGCGGCCCGATTCCTGTCGGAAGCCGGACTGTCGGCTACCCTGCGCAGGGTGTTTGTGTTTGGCATGGAAGATCAGCCCGGAGGACTTGACGAAGTGCTGCATAAGGTGGCCCGGGCCGGGGTTAATATTATTAATGCCTACGGACGGGTAATTCGCCGGGGAGAACTGGCCCTGCTGGTCATCGATGTAGACGATTACGATACGGCTTTGCCTTTGTTGCTGAAAGCGGGGCTGCAGCCGCTGGATGATGAAACGGCTTATGATAGATAACCTCCAAAAATGAACCCTTGATTCCTGACCGGAAGAACATGAGTTTGATACGGAAATTATATTTGGCTGAGCTAAAAATAAACAAATTATGCTGGGAATAAATGATCCCTGGATATGGATGGGTTACGTGCTCTCCGTGCTGAGCACCGGAGCCTGCATTTGGTACGGTGCCCGGAACTGGAATAGCGACGGGGAACCGCGGCCGGAGGAGTTGCAGGCTGATCTGAACTGGGAAAGTAAAGAGGAAATGATGAATGAAGAACTATAAGCCGGACTTATGAATACGTTTACGCTTGGGCTGATTGTGGTGGTTTACCTGCTGCTGATCGCCTACCTGGGTTATATGGGGTTTCGCCGTACCAAAACCGCCGGCGATTACCTGCTTGGGGGGAGGGAAATCCACCCATTTGTGATGGCCATCTCGTACGGGGCCACCTTTATCTCCACCTCGGCTATTGTGGGCTTTGGGGGAGTGGCGGCTGTGTATGGGGCGGGACTTATCTGGCTGACCTTTCTGAATATTCTGATAGGGGTTTTTATTGCTTTTGTCTTTTTTGGGAGAAAAACCCGCCGGATGGGGCGCAGGCTGGATGCACACACCTTTCCCGAATTTATTGGCAGGCGTTTCCGCTCAAAAACCATCCAGATGGTATGCGGAACGGTGGTTTTTTTGTCTATGCCTTTGTATGCCGCTGTGGTGTTGGTGGGAGGCGCCCGCTTTCTGGAGAGTATCTTTGAACTGAATTTCGATCTGGCGCTGACCTTTTTTTCCATCATCATTGCAGCTTATGTGGTGGCCGGCGGACTCAAAGGGGTGATGTACACCGATGCCCTGCAAGGCGGGGTGATGTTTGTTAGCCTGTTTTTTATGCTGATCATGACTTATCTGGAACTGGGCGGCGTGGCCGGGGCACATAAGGCACTGACCAATATGGCCTCTCTGGTGCCGGAAAACCTCCAGGCTCAGGGACATCTGGGCTGGACGGCGTATCCGGATTTCGGTTCGGCCTGGTGGTGGATCCTTACCACCAACATTATTTTGGGTGTGGGCATCGGCGTACTGGCACAGCCCCAGCTGGTAGTGCGTTTCATGACGGTGAAAAGTGACCGGGAGCTGAACCGGGCCGTGCTTATGGGCGGAATTTTTATTCTGGTGGTCACCGGTTTTGTCTATACGGTGGGAGCCCTTTCAAATCTGTATTTTTACAGGGAAAGCGGGCAGCTGGCTATTGAAGCAGCCGGAGGGAATGCCGACCTGATTATTCCTACTTACCTGAATGCCTCCATGCCCTCCTGGTTCGTGTACCTGTTTATGCTGGCTTTGCTTTCGGCGGGCATGTCGACACTGAGTTCGCAGTTTCACACCATGGGGACGGCTATTGGACGTGACCTGTGTGAAAATCTGTTTCCGGGCCGGAAGATGAACAGCATGCGTATCAGCCGGCTGGGTATTATCGTAGCCATTGTGATCAGCATTATCATAGGCTATAAGCTGCCGGCCGGGATTGTAGCCCGGGGAACGGCTATTTTTTTCGGAGTTTGTGCTGCAGCCTTTCTCCCGGCTTATTTTGCCGCCCTCTACTGGAAGCGGTCTACGCCGGCCGGGGTCAAGTGGAGTATTGCCGCGGGATTGCTGGCCAGTCTTTTCTTGCTGGGCTTTGTACACCGGCAGGAGTCGGCTCCGCTCGGTTTTTGCCGGGCCCTGTTCGGCCGGGATACCCTGGCCGGGGAATTTCCCTGGATGATTCTCGATCCCATCGTGATTGCCCTGCCGCTTTCGGCCTTTGTGCTTGTCGTGGCCAGCCTGTTAACGAAAAAAATGGAGTCAACATATGTGGATGCCTGTATGCAGGGTGTCCTTTCTAAAAAATCGAAGCAATGATCTGGAATGAGAAAATAGAATGTGCCGGGCGGGAAGAGCTGCGTGCACTGCAGTCGGAGCGGCTGAAGGAAACTGTGGAGCGAATTTATCACAATGTGCCTGCTTACCGGAAAAAAATGCAGGAAGCAGGACTGGTCCCTGCAGATATCCGTTCGGCAGACGACCTGGTGAAACTGCCTTTCACCATCAAGCAGGACCTTCGTGACAACTACCCCTTTGGTATGTTTACCGTGCCTATGAGTGAGATCGTGCGAATTCACGCTTCTTCGGGAACCACCGGAAAACCTACGGTGGTTGGCTATACCCGCAAAGACCTGAATGTGTGGGCCGAAATAGTTAGCCGGGCCTTGTGCATGGGGGGAGTGCAACGCAACGATGTGGTTCAGGTGGCTTACGGGTACGGACTCTTTACCGGCGGACTCGGACTGCATTACGGCTGTGAAAATCTGGGGGCTTCGGTTATTCCCATCTCGGGTGGAAATACCAGGAAACAGATCCAGCTGATGCAGGATTTCGGCACCACCGTGCTGGCCTGTACGCCTTCTTATTCACTTTACCTGGCCGAAGCCATGCAAGAGGCCGGTGTGAACAAAGAAGACCTGAAATTGCGGGTGGGAATCTTTGGGGCAGAACCCTGGACCGAAAATATGCGCCGGGATATTGAAGCCAGACTGGGCATCAAAGCCATCGATATTTACGGGCTAAGTGAGGTGATGGGACCGGGAGTGTCCTGCGAGTGTGAACACCAGTGTGGTATGCACATCAACGAAGACCATTTCATTCCCGAGATTATCGATCCGGAAACGCTTCAGCCCTTGGCTCCCGGGGAGGTTGGTGAACTGGTCTTTACCACGATCAGCAAGGAGGGCATCCCGCTGATCCGTTACCGTACGCGCGATCTGACCCGGCTGATATACGACCGCTGTGCCTGCGGACGGACGCTGGTGCGTATGGAAAAATGCAAGGGGCGTACAGACGATATGCTCATTATCCGCGGGGTCAATGTCTTTCCTTCGCAGATTGAAAGCGTACTGCTGGACATGAGCGAAACGGAACCGCATTACCTGCTCATCGTAGAAAGGAAAGGGACTCTTGATACGCTAAACCTGATGGTGGAAGTGCAGGAGCAGTTTTTCTCGGATGAGATCCGGGAACTGGAAGCCCTGCGCCGGAAGATTACCTCCAGTCTGGAAAGTACCCTGGGGATTTCCGTTAACGTGAAGCTGGTGGAACCCAAAACTATTGAGCGTTCGGCCGGGAAGGCCAGACGCGTGATTGATAACCGAAAACTTTAAGCTATGATCGTCAAACAATTGTCCGTTTTTCTGGAAAACAAGGGGGGGCGGCTTAATGAGGTAACCACCCTGCTAGGGGAGGCTGGCATTAATATGTCGGCTTTCAGTGTGGCCGACACCTCCGAATTTGGAATTCTGCGCATGATCGTTTCTGATCCGGAAAAGGCAGGCCGGGTGCTGAAGACGGCCGGTTTTACAGTGAGACTTTCCGAGGTGGTCTGCCTTAACAGTCCGAATGTTCCCGGCGCTCTTTCCAGGGCACTGAACATCCTGGTAGGGGAAGGGGTATTTCTTGAGTACCTCTATGCTTTTTCCATGGACAAAAAATCGGCCAATATCGTGATGAAGCCGGCCGACATTCAAAAATGCATCCGGGTGCTGCAGGAGCACCAGATGGAACTGGTGCGGGCCAGCGATCTTTATAGGTTTTAGTGTGGTTTTTTTGTTAATTTTGGGTGCAGGTTTATCCGGCCGGAAGTATTTTCCTGTGTGTACCGGTTTGCCTGAACCTATTTACGAAAAGAAAGAAGTGAATGAAGAAGATTGCTATTCAGGGAATTGCCGGTTCCTTTCATGAGGATGCTGCCCGGAGGTATTTCGGGACGGAAGAAATTGAAATCATTGAATGCCGGTCATTTCGTAGTGTCTGTACCCTGATCGATGAAGATAAGGTGGACATTGCCGTAATGGCCATAGAAAATTCCATTGCCGGAAGTATCCTTCAGAATTATTCGCTGATACGGGATTATCATTTGCGTGTGATCGGGGAGATTTACATTCATATACAGATGAATCTGATGATGCTTCCGGGCGGAAAGAAAACGGATATTAGACGTATCTACTCCCATCCGATTGCCATCAGGCAGTGCAGTGAATACCTGGAAAGTCATTTCCCGGGGGTAGAAATTGTTGAGAACCAGGATACGGCCGCTTCGGGCAAGATCATTGCCGATGAAAAGCTGAACGATGCGGCTGGGATCGGGAACCTGCGTACAGCCGAGATCTACGGGCTGGAAGTGCTGGAACCGGGGATCGAGACAAATAATAAAAATTATACGCGATTCTGGATACTCTCAAAGCGGGTCGTTCCCGGACTGAGAACCAACAAGGCTTCCCTGTGCTTTGAGGTGGGGCATTATTACGGGGCCCTGGCCAAAGTGCTTAATATTTTTGCAGAAAATCAGATTAACCTGAATAAGATTCAATCGGTTCCCATTGTGGGGAAACCAAATGAATATACCATTCATGTGGATGTGGAGTATGAATTGGAAGAGAATTATGAAAAAGCCATTCATCACATTCTGAAAAATGTTTCAAGCCTGTCCATACTGGGGGAATATGTTCGAGGGGAACTTGATGTAAACAATTAAAAATAATTATGGAATACTATGAAAAAAACAGGAATATTCTACGGACCCGAAAACGGAGCTGTTTACCGGGTGGCAGAAAAAATAGCAAAAGCTGTCGGAGAAGACCGTGTTGATCTGATTTCGGTAAGCGGTGCCACTGCGGAGGATATGGCCCGTTACGATAAGCTTATTTTCGGAATTTCCACCGTGGGAAAGGAAACCTGGCACCAGGATCTTCCCAGTACCGGATGGAGCCGGTTTTTGCCGGAGGTGGGTAAACTGGATTATAGTAAGCGTACGGTGGCCTTGTTTGGGCTGGGTGATCATATAAGCTATCCAGCTCATTTTGTGGATGCCATGGGAATGCTGGCCGGGGAAATTCGAAAAGCCAGTCCGGATGCCCGCATTGTGGGGCAGGTGGATCCTTCGGACTATAACTTTGAAGAATCGGAAGCCCTGATCGACGGAAAATTTATCGGACTGCCGCTGGATGAAGATTTTGAAGAGGAGCTGACCGACCGGCGTATTGCCGGATGGATTGAACAGATCCGGAACGATTTTGGATTCTGAGCCCGATTAGCATGACAAAAAAAAGCAATACGCCGATTAGTCAGGAGCTGGTTTCCCGGTGCCTTGGCAAACTTCAGCTCAAAGATATGGATCACGTGTCCATACGCGAGCTGGTGGCCCTGGTAAATCTGATCGAGCAGGAAAGTCCGGAAAAGTTTGTCCGCATGGAAATGGGTGTACCCGGTCTGCCCCCGGCTGCCGTTGGTGTGGAGGCTGAGGTGGATGCGCTGCGTCGAGGGGTGGCTTCGGTCTATCCGCTGATCGACGGAATTCCGGATCTCAAGGAGGAAGCCTCCCGTTTCGTGAAACTGTTTATGGATGTGGATGTTTCTCCCTCTGGTTGTGTGCCTACCGTGGGTTCCATGCAGGGAACCTATGCGGCCATGCTTGTGGCAGCGAATCTGCATCCTGAGAGAAACACCGTACTGTTTATCGATCCCGGATTTCCGGTTCAGAAACAGCAGATTCAGGTAATGGGAGGCAAATACGAGAGCTTCGATGTGTTCGATTTCCGGGGTGAAAAACTGAGGGCCAAACTGGAAAGTGTGCTTGGCAGGGGACATATAGGCGCATTGATCTATTCCAGTCCGAATAACCCCAGCTGGATCTGTTTTACGGAAGAGGAGTTGCAGATTATAGGGGAGACGGCCGGTAAATACGATGTGGTGGTGCTCGAAGATCTGGCTTATTTTGCCATGGATTTCCGTAAGGATCTGTATTCCCCGGGACGTCCGCCTTACCAGCCTACCGTGGCTCGTTATACCGACAATTATGTGCTGTTTATTTCCGGTTCAAAAATTTTTTCCTATGCCGGACAGCGGATTGCCGTCATGGTGATATCGGATGCACTTTTCAACCGGGAGTATGAACAGCTGAAAAAACGATTTCAAAGCAGCACCTTTGGCCATGCCATAGTTTTTAAAGTG
>JBFWIL010000037.1:0-14771 GCA_050256015.1 Mangrovibacterium sp.
CCACCCCGCGCTGCAGGGAAACAAACTGGTTGTTATGACGCACATAGGGACCAAAGCGGCCAATGGCAACCGTAATTTTCTTCCCCTCATATTCTCCAAGTTCCCGGGGCAACTTAAACAAGTCAAGCGCTTCTTCCAGGGTGATGGTTTCCAGGATCTGCCCGGGACGCAAGCTGGCAAACTGGGGTTTTTCGCCTTCTTCCGACGATTCTCCCAACTGAGCTACCGGACCAAAACGGCCGATTTTCACCAGCACAGGTTTCCCGCTCACCGGGTCATCCCCCAAAAAACGTTCGCCATTGGTCCGCTCCGAATTTTCCAATGCACTTTTCACACTATGATGAAAAGGCTCGTAAAAATCTCTTATCATCTCATTCCAGACCCGCTTGCCTCCGGCTATCTCATCAAGGTTTACCTCCACCCGGGCTGTGAAACTGAAATCCATGATCTTCTTAAAATATTTTACCAGGAAATCATTTACCACCATGCCGACATCGGTAGGGAACAACTTGGCTTTTTCGGTTCCTGCAACTTCCGTCTTTATCTTTTCTTCGATCTTTCCCCCTATCAGCGAAAGCTCCGTATACTCACGTTCTACTCCCGGACGGTCTTCCTTAAGCGCATAACCGCGATTCTGGATGGTGGTAATGATCGGAGCATAGGTAGACGGACGGCCAATGCCCTGTTCTTCGAGTTTCTTCACCAGACTGGCCTCCGTATAGCGGGGAGGTCTCTGGCTAAACCGTTCGGTTGCCCGTACGGATTCCGCACGGAGTTCCTGATTCAGACTTACAGCCGGAAGCAAGTTCTTCGACTCTCCGTTCTCATCCTCATTGTCTGTCGATTCCAGATAAACCCGCAGGAAACCATCAAAACGGATCACCTCCCCCATTGCCTGAAAGAGTTCCGGCGAATTGGAGATCCGGATCGAGATGGTGGTGCGTTCCAACTCCGCATCTGCCATCTGGGAAGCAACGGTCCGTTTCCAGATCAGCTCATACAGCTTTTTCTCCTGGGCCGTTCCGCTGATTTCTTCCTGATCGATATAAGTAGGACGGATAGCCTCATGCGCTTCCTGGGCCCCTTTCGATTTGGTCTTGTATTGACGCACCTTCAAATAGCGTTCACCATGCATTTCCAGTATCTTGCTTTTGGACGTGTTGATGGCCAGGGAAGACAGGCTTACCGAGTCGGTTCGCATATAGGTAATTTTACCGCTCTCATAAAGCCGCTGGGCTACCGACATGGTCTGTGAAACGGAAAAGCCCAGCTTACGGCTGGCTTCCTGTTGCAGGGTGGAAGTGGTAAACGGGGCAGCAGGCGTTCGTCTGGAAGGTTTGGTCACAATATCAGCAATGGAAAACTCCGATCTGTTACACCTTTCCAGAAACTGAGCGGCTTCGTCTTTCGTATCAAAACGCTTGTTCAATTCGGCTTTGAGTTCAACCACATTCCCGTTTCCCCCCGAAACCAGAAACACGGCAGTGACCCGGAAAGCCGACTGACTTTGGAAATTAATAATCTCACGCTCACGCTCCACAATAAGCCTGACGGCAACACTCTGAACCCGTCCGGCAGACAGGGAGGGTTTTACTTTCTTCCACAGCACAGGGGAAACCTCAAAACCTACAATGCGATCGAGTACCCGACGTGCCTGCTGGGCATTGACCAGATTCTGATCAATGGGACGCGGATTTTCCACAGCCTTCAGGATCGCTTCTCTGGTGATCTCATGAAATACAATTCTTCTGGTCTTCTCCGAATCCAGCTTAAGCACTTCCTTCAAATGCCAGGCAATGGCTTCCCCTTCGCGGTCTTCATCGGACGCGATCCACACCGTCTGTGCCTCTTTTGACTGTTTTTTCAGTTCTGCAACAATCTTTTTTTTGTCGGGAGAAACAACGTACTTGGGTTTGAAATTGTTTTCCAGATCAATGCCGAAATCCTTCTTTTCGAGATCTCTGATATGCCCCATGCTGGAAGTGACTGTAAACTCCTTCCCCAAAAATTTGCCGATCGTTTTCGCCTTAGCCGGAGACTCAACAATAACCAGATTCCCGCTCATAAAAACTCCTGTTTGGTAAAAATATCTGCAAATAAAGAAAAATGTCAGACGAAGTTCAAATTTTACCTGAATTTATTTCCAAACATATATCTTTGATAATGATTATTTTATTTCCTCACAGGCTCATATTTAAGCCTTTGGGACAGCTTACCGGGAATTCCGGAAAATTATAACGGTTTCCTTATCTTTGTGCCGGGAATTTCAAAATCTTGACGATGAAGCAGACAAATCGTGATTTCAAAAAGTATATCGCCGGATTCTGGGGAATTTATCTTCTGACCCTGATCGTCATCTTCGGATTGTTTTACCTGATTGCCAAAGGAAAACTGGGAGAGATGCCTTCCTTTCAGGAACTGGAAAATCCTCAAAGTCTGCTGGCTTCCGAAGTAATTTCCCGCGACGGAATCGTTCTGGGACGCTATTTCCGGGAAAACCGTACTTACGTGACTTACGAACAGCTTCCCCAGGAACTTATTGATGCCCTGATCGCCACAGAAGATGTTCGTTTTTACAAACACTCGGGTATCGACCTGAGGGGGCTTCTCCGTGTGGCCAAAGGGATCCTGACCGGAGACAGCAGTTCGGGAGGAGGCAGCACCATCAGTCAGCAGCTGGCCAAGATGTTATTTCCCCGGAAACAATTTGAAAACAAACTGGAACTGGTACTGCGTAAGTTTAAGGAATGGGTCATAGCCGTTAAGCTGGAAAAAAGCTACACCAAGGAGGAAATCATCACCATGTACCTGAACAAGTACGATTTTCTCAATCTGGCCGTTGGCGTCAAGTCGGCTGCACGCATCTATTTCAACACCCTTCCCGACTCCCTGAAGCTGCACCAGTCGGCCATGCTGGTGGGGATGGCAAAAAACTCTTCCCTTTACAATCCGATGCGCCGGCCGGAACTGACGCTGCAGCGCCGCAACGTGGTGCTTGGACAGATGAAAAAATACGGTTACATCAGTTCCGAGACCTACGATTCGGTAGCCACCCTGCCCCTCGGACTCGATTTCCGGAAAGAAGACTTCAAAAGCGGACCCGCTCCCTATTTCAGAGAATTTCTGAGACTAACCCTGGGCGCAGACAAACCCGACCTTTCAAAATATGCCTCCTGGCAAAATCAAAAATACAGGGAAGATTCCATCGCCTGGGAGAACGATCCTCTTTATGGTTGGTGCAAAAAAAACCTCAAACCCGACGGAACCAATTACGACCTGTATGAAGACGGACTCCGTATCTATACCACGCTTGACTCCCGCATGCAGAACTATGCCGAACAGGCGGTGGAAGAACACCTGAAAACCGACCTCCAACCGGCCTTTAACCGGCACATCAGCCGACTGAACAATCCGCCTTTTTCCAACGATATGAGTTCCACGGAAGTGAACAGCCTGCTGGACCTGAGCATGCGTCAGAGTGAACGTTACCGCGTGCTCAGGCAGGCAGGACTGAGTTCCGATAAAATCCGTAAAAACTTTAACACTCCGGTTGCCATGACTGTTTTTACCTGGAAGGGCGAACGCGACACAGTAATGAGTCCGCTGGATTCCATCAGGCATTCCCTGAAACATCTCCGTTCTTCCTTTATGGCCATGGATATTCCTTCCGGCGAAGTACGGGCTTATGTGGGAGGACCAAACTACAAATATTTTATGTATGACATGGTTACCGGGGGAAAACGGCAGGTCGGATCGACCGTAAAACCCTTCCTCTACACGTTGGCCATGCAAAACGGCTTATCTCCCTGCACCAAGGTTCCCAACGTCAGACAGCAATTTATTCTGCCCGACGGTACGATCTGGGAAGCAAAAAATTCCAGTCCCGGCGATATGGACGGAAAGATGGTCACTTTAAAATGGGGACTTGCCAACTCGGTCAACCAGATCTCAGCCTGGGTTATGAAACAATTTAATCCGCTGGCCATGGCCGATGTAATGCGAAAGTTGGGCATCTCCAGCGAAATAGACCCGGTACCTTCACTTTTCCTGGGAACGCCCGATATATCACTGGAGGAAATGGTCGGGGCCTATGGCACTTATGCAAGTAAAGGCGTGTACACCAAACCCTTTTACGTGACCCGGATAGAAGATAAGCACGGCACGGTGATCACCACCTTCCAGCCCCAGCGGCACGATGCCATAGATGAGCAAACGGCTTATCTCATGATCAGCCTGCTGCGCGGCGTAGTCGACAACGGCACAGGAATCCGTCTTCGCTGGCACGAAACCTATGGCCGGATTGAAGGGCAAATTGCCGGAAAAACAGGAACTACCCAGAACCATTCCGACGGCTGGTTCATGGGAGTTATTCCACGGCTGGCCGCCGGAGCCTGGACAGGTGCAGAACTGCGCAGCATTCATTTCGACAACATCCACCTCGGACAGGGATCCAATATGGCCCTGCCAATATGGGGCCGTTTCATCAAGAAAGTATATGCCGACCCAAGCCTGGAATACAAACCCGATCAAAAATTTGAAGCTCCGGAACATTTCATGATTAACCTGGACTGTGACGAGGTACAGCAAAACAAACAAAACCGCACTGATTTTGAGGATTTCTTTTAATTATTCATCAAGATAACGTTTGCCAAGCTCCCCGTATCCTTCAATGCGACGGTCGCGCAAAAAAGGCCAGATCCGGCGTACTTCTTCCGAACGCCCCAGGTCCACACAAACAACCAGGTTATGCTCGTCCCGGCTTCCGGCCTGAGCCAGGAACTCTCCCTGCGGACCGCATACGAAACTGCTTCCCCAGAAATCAATACCTCCGGAACCATCAGCAAACTCAGCTTCAAAACCAACCCGGTTTACACTTACAACCGGCAACCCGTTAGCTACGGCATGCGATCGCTGAATGGTGACCCAAGCTTGTTGCTGGCGTAGCTTTTCTTCCTCCTCATCGGCGGGGTCCCAACCAATGGCCGTAGGGTAAATAAGCAGTTCTGCCCCGCGCAGGGCCATTAAACGGGCTGCTTCAGGATACCACTGGTCCCAGCACACGAGCACCCCCAAGCAACCAAGCGAGGTACTGACCGGCAAGAAGCCAATATCCCCGGGGGTAAAATAGAATTTCTCATAATACCCCGGATCATCGGGAATATGCATCTTCCGGTATTTCCCGGCAATGCTCCCGTCTTTCTCAAAAACAACGGCAGTGTTATGATAAAGCCCAACAGCCCGTTTTTCGAATAACGAACAGACCAGCACAATGCCGTGCTTCCGCGCCAGTTCTCCGAAAAAAACCGTAGACGGCCCCGGCACCGGTTCGGCCAGATCAAAACAGTTTACATCTTCCGTCTGACAAAAGTACAGGCTGTTATGCAGTTCCTGCAAAACAACAAGTTCAGCGCCCTTCCGGACACAGCCGGCTATACTTCCCTCAAGCCGGTTCATATTCTCTGCCGTATTTACCGTATTGTGCTGCTGCACCAGCCCGATCTGCACCTTTTTCCCGTTCATCTTTTCCTTTTTTAACAATTATTAAAGCACTCCTCCCGGGAACTGCATACTAATGCAATGAACCGATCCGTGCTGAGCAATCAGGGGAACACTGTTGATGCACACAATTTCCCGGTCCGTAAAAAGCCGACTCAGGATCTCCCGGGCTTCGGCATCTTGCCTAACCCCATAAACAGGCAACAGCACGACCTGGTTCAAAATCAAAAAATTGGCATAGGTTGCGGGCAGCCGGTGCCCGTCTGAAGCATAAACCGGATCAGGGAAAGGCAGGGGAACCAGTTCAAACGACGCTCCATACTGATTAACGGCCTGACAAAGCTGGTTTTCCATGAGCTGAAGTTCCTCATAATGCACATCGTCTTGATTAGTACATCGGACATAAGCAATCGTACGGGGACTACAAAAACGAGCCAGGGTGTCGATGTGACTGTCCGTATCGTCCCCCTCCAGGAAACCGTGGTCCAGCCAGATCAGCTTATCTGCAAAAAAGGTTTTCCTCAGCAAAGCATCAATTTCCTGTTTCCCCAGATGTTCATTCCGGTTTCTCGAAAGCAGGCAACGACTGGTGGTCAGCAAACATCCTTCCCCGTTGCTTTCGACAGCTCCTCCTTCAAAAATAAACCAGCTCAGCTGACGCATGGACACTCCCCGCCGGTATGCTCCTGCACGGAAAAGGCGATCATTAATCTGGTTGTCATGACAGGCGGCAAATTTCATTCCCCAGCCGTTAAAACAAAAATTAAGCAAAACAGGCCGGCCCGCTTCCATTACCGTTAATGCCCCGTAATCACGGGCCCAGGTATCGTTCAACGGCAGTTCCCGGACCTGCAGCCCGGGAAGATCCTGCCTCAGAAAAGGAGGTAACCGGCGACGTGAACGGCAGACAACCAGCAACTTTTCACGCCTGAGAATTTCTGAAGCCACCTGCTCAAAGACAGGCAACACTTCATCCAATGCAGGCCCCCAGTCTGTTTCTTCGTCAGGCCAGGCAAGCTGTATCCCGCTTTGCAAATCCCATTCTGCCGGAAAAAAATTCCTTTCTTTTGTCATATCTAAAAATAATGAAATCGCCGGGGAACAACCCCATGGTCATGAAGGACAGAATATCCGACCAGAAACAGGCAGCGATTGACGGGAAGACCTTTTTTCAGTTACCCATCAGCAGCTGACTGTTAACCTTATCATTTTTATCCTGATAAGGCAGGCTCAGCGAATAGACCATAGCCTCAACCTGACGAAGATAATTCCGCTTCTCAAAACGCGGCGCATACACAAAACCGTCGAGCACAATCACCCGGCTGCCGGACAAATCAAGCACGGCAAGGTTCAGATAAGGCCCCCCCATAAAATCATTCTCAACACGCCAGAGACCACGCATCTCCGCAGCATAATTATTTTTAAAGCGAAAAAGCTGGATGTAAGGAGGAATACGATGTTCCGTGGTCATAAAACTTCCGGGAAGGGGACCCTCAATGTATTTCTTAAACACGGAATCGCGTTTGTGAACCAGATAATCGGCGGTAAAAGTACTGTCTGACTGATACGGGAAAGTATAAACAGCTATACCCTGGGTTATTTCCGGCGTGTCGTAACGCATCCACGCGAAATGCTCACCTTCAGATGCCAGCGTAAATCCGGGACCGACATGCAACTCGATATTGAATTTTTCCTTTATCATGTTCCGAAGGGTTTTATCTCCATACCGGACATAATTCGTCTGCAGCCTGTCGCGTTCTGCCTTTAACAGAAAAGCAAGAATCCGGTCCGAGTTTTCCTCAAACATGCTAACAAAATCATCTGTCGAACGGGCATGAATGTTAATTACAGCCTGCGGAGCCGCCCAGACATCATCTTTAAGTTCCACCCGGGACGAATCCAGCGTGGGCGAGATCAATACATTAAGAATATTCCTGCTGGTCTTGAAAATATCCTTAAAAGCTGCGGGAGGAATATCTACAGTTGTAAAAAGAGGCTCATCCTGAGGTAAACCGACCTGAGGCTGCAACAAGACCTTTTTCATGGCCTCTCCAACCTTGCCGTCCCACGATTCGCGGGGAACCACCACAACCAGTTCTCCCGGCTTTCCGGTGATGTTCCGCATGACTACCCCGCCATCTCTACAGGAAATCAAAGAAAAAACAAGCAAAAAGATCAGGCTAACCGAAAATAGCTGCTTCATAACAAATTGATTAAGATTCAGCCGAACCGTAACAAAAACCTTACCAGAAACAGCTGACTAACAGATTTTTTCCCGGCAAAAAACTGCATTCCAACCGCAAGTACCTGCTGCCATGCAGCAGACCCCCGACAAAAAGTACTGCCTCTTCCCTGAGAGACACTACTCTGTAATCTTTTCCTTGTCTTTACCGGAGTTCACCTCCGGATCATCTTCTTCTTTCGTGGCTTTCTTAAATTCCTTCATGCCTTTTCCCAGGCCTTTCATCAGTTCGGGAATTTTTCTTCCGCCAAAAAGCAATACGACAATGATAAGTATGATGATAATTTCCTGTGGTCCGAACATTCCTGCAATAACAGCTAAGCTCATAATGGTTGGTTTTATGGTTTCAACAAAAATAGGAAAAAAACACTCGTCTGTTATTGAAACAGCTTAATAATGTCATTGGCATTGGCATAAAGTACCAGGGCAAGAAGCAAAATCATTCCGGTGATCTGGGCATATTCCATGAATTTTTCTCCCGGTTTGCGTCCGGTGATCATCTCGAACAAGAGAAACATCACATGACCGCCATCCAGTGCAGGAATAGGCAGCAGGTTCATAATTCCGAGGATAATAGACAAAAATGCGGTCATATTCCAGAACGAATACCAGTCCCATGCCCCGGGGAAAATATTGCCAATGGCAATAAACCCGCCAAGAGACTCATACGCTTTTGTTTCAGGAGAAAAGATCAGTCTGAACTGTTTCAGGTAATCCCTGATTGTGGAAAATCCTCTTTTTATTCCGGCAGGGAAAGACTCAACAAGACTGTATCTCCGGGTCTCAAATTCCAGAAATCCGGTGGCGCTTTCCAGAAATTCAAGCTGGAAACCCAGCAAACCGTCTTCACCTACCGTAACCGGAATGCTATGCTGCCGGTCGCCGCGCAGCAACTCAACCTGAATCGTTTGTTCCCGATGTCGTTTCAAATAGCGGGCAAACTGATCATGAAATTGGAACTGCTGTCCGTCCACCGCAAGAAAAACATCTCCTTTTTCAAGTCCGGCCGCTTCGGCAGGAGTTCCTCTCATAACCCGGCCCACCCGGAAACCAAACGGCAAACGCGGAGTGATTACCTCCCTGCTTTTTATAAGCAGGGCAATATCTTCCGTACTGATATCCACATCCTGTCGCTTTCCGTTTCGTAAAACCTGAATGGTCTGTGCATGATCAAGCACCACCGTGGGAATGATCTTGTTAAAATCGGCAATGTATTGTCCGTCGACAGACAAAATCTTATCGCCGTTTTGCAGTCCGATTTGTTCTCCGGGTTCCTGTACCGCGATGCCGTACTTTACATTTTCGGTGGGAAGATAGGCTGTTCCCCAGGCATACATGACCCCGATGTAAATAACAAATGCAAAAATGAAATTCATCAACACCCCGCCAGTCATAATCAACAGACGCTGATAAGGTCTTTTGGCACGGAATTCCCATGGTTTGGGGGGGAGGAGCATTGCTTCGCGGTCCATCGACTCATCAATCATACCCGAAATTTTCACATAACCGCCCAGGGGAAGCCATCCGATACCATATTCCGTTTCCCCCTTTTTTGTCTTAAACAGAGAAAACCAGGGATTAAAAAAAAGATAAAACTTCTCCACCCGGGTCTTGAAAAGACGGGCAAAGGCAAAATGCCCAAACTCATGGAGAATCACGAGAATGGACAAACTAAGAACCAGTTGGGCAGCTTTGATGAGTATTTGTTCCATACTGTTAAATCTATCTATGAATAACTATTCTGTTTGATTACGGATGCGGTTAACAACCGGGTTTCCTTGTCAGTTTGCACATAATCTTCCAATACCGGATTTTTCACATAGTACATACGCTGCATGACCTCCCCAATGATACGAGACATATCCAGGAAACTGATTTTTTCCTTCAGAAAAGCCTGTACCACGACCTCATTGGCCGCATTAAGAATACAGGGCATGTTCCCCCCTTGTTTCAAAGCATCAAAAGACAACGCAAGATTACAAAAAATTTCCGGATCAGGCTGTTCGAAAGTCAGACTGGGATAATCCAGAAAGCTAAAACGTTTAAAAACAGAATGTAACCGATGAGGAAAATGCAAAGCGTATTGAATGGGTACCTTCATGTCGGGTAGTCCCATCTGGGCTTTCAGCGATCCGTCCCGAAATTGTACCAGGGAATGCACAATACTCTGCGGATGAATAACCACATCAATCTGATCAGGCTCCAGATCAAAAAGCCATTTGGCTTCAATTACCTCAAACCCCTTGTTCATCATGCTGGCCGAATCAACAGTAATTTTCGCACCCATATTCCAGTTCGGATGTTTTAAGGCATCGGCCTTACTGACCCTGGCCAGTTGTTCCCTGGAAAATCCGCGGAACGGTCCTCCGGAAGCCGTCAGATAAATCTTTTCAACCTCATTCATGTGTTCTCCCGCCAGACACTGAAAAATGGCCGAGTGTTCCGAATCGACCGGATAGATGTTCACATTTTTCTCCAGGGCTTCCCGCGTAATGATTTCCCCGGCTACCACCAGGGTTTCCTTATTGGCCAGAGCCACCGGCTTACCAGACCGTATGGCCTGCAGGGTAGGAAACAAACCGGCATATCCGACCAAAGCCGACATGACCAGGTCTACCGAATCCAACTCCACCACCTGGTTCAGGGCTTCTCTCCCGGCAAAAACCTTAACCGGCTCATTTTTAAGCGCATCCCGCACATAGCCATAGCGGTTCTCATTGGTAACCACCACCATATTGGGTTTGAATTCCCGGGCCTGTTTCACCAGCAGATCCACATTGTTATTGGCAGTCAGCACTTCCGCTTCAAAATGATCCGGATTCTGCCCGATCACCTCCAGGGTCTGTGTACCGATCGATCCAGTCGATCCCAGAATGGCTATGCGTTTCTTCATCACGAAAATTAAAAATCAATGTATTGCTCCGGATCCAGAGGAGTTCCATGATGCCACAACTCAAAATGCAGGTGGGGACCTGTGGTCAGCTCTCCGGTGTTTCCCATCAGCGCGATCACTTCTCCGGCATTAACGTGATCGCCCGTTTTCTTTAGTAATTCCGAATTGTGTTTATAAACGGAAACCAGGCCGTCATCATGCTGTACATAAATCACATAACCGGCTTCGACAGTCCAGCCCGAAAAAATCACGGTTCCGTCCAGAACAGATGAGATCCGTGAACCCGGCAAACCCACAATATCAACGGCAAAATGATCAATGGTCTTATCAAATCCCTGGGAAACCATTCCCTGAAGCGGGGTAAAAAAATGTATCCTGGCGATGTTCTTCTGCTGCGTATTATCCCGCTGCAGGGACAAATCCAAACGCTCTTCCAGCAGATTCTGATAAAACAGTGAATCGTGATTATACTCAGGAAATTCAATTTCGACAGGACTTACTATGGTATCCAGATCATATTCCGGGGCTTCGGGAATTTCTCCCTGGATAACCGAACGGATGCTGTGAAAAAAATGGTCCCGAAGCCTGATTTGCTGTTCCAGCGAATCCGCCAGTATGGCATTACGCACCATCATATTTCGGACATCCTCGGAGGGATAACCCGGAATCAACTGTCTGGCAGGAGTATACGCAACAATCAGTACCGTGATAAAAACCAGCAGCAACCCCCCAAAAAGTCCCATAATCAACACATTCATACGTGTCAGCCTTGCACTCCAGACCGTCTGGAATGTGGCATCGTTATAAATAATGAACCTGTAACGGTTCTTCAGCCGCTGAATGATCTTTTCCTTTTTTTCTTTTTTGTTCATGCCCATTTTTGCAATCTCCAAAATTATAAAGAATTAGCAGACTGCCATCATCTTCCTGATAAAAAAAATCGCAACCAACTATAATTCAAGTCGATTGCGATTCTCAAATGTAGCGGGGGCCAGACTCGAACTGACGACCTTTGGGTTATGAGCCCAACGAGCTACCAACTGCTCCACCCCGCAATATTTAAGGTTAAATACTATTTGTCCTTTTTTATTATACGGGCCGATTTACCCTCATTGCGGTTGCAAAGGTACATCATTTTTTACGAATTGCAAACCTTTAACCTGGAATTTTAAAAATGATGCCAGGATAAATTATCCCCCGCGTAATATCACAAAATTTTCTCCAAGCATTCCGGTAAAAAGCGGACAGCTCCTTTTATAGCCGGATACATTTCCGCCACAAACTCCTGATCTCCGGTAAAAAGATAATGCTCCAGGACATAATTAATCGTTGATCCATAATCTGGTTTGCTGATTTTTATCAAATTCAGGTCTCAGCGGACTGGCAGAAACAATCAGAACAACATTACCGAATCCCGAACACAAAAGGGGAAGCTGTCTGGTATTTCCCTCCCTGGGAAGTTACAAACAGGTGCGTGGGCTTTCCGTCACACATCAACAGCTGAGGGCGTTCAAAGCGTCCGTAACGCCTCAGATGAGCAGGAGCCGGCGGCTCCTGTCTGTAGCGGGACATGCCGAAATAACTGATCTTGGGCTCCGACCAGTGAACACCATCGTTCGAATCCAGGATAATGCCCACCTCATGGTCAAACCGGCCCATATCCCTGGCCAGCATATAATACTTCCCCTTTCCCCGGAATACACAGGCATCCTCCAGCTGCCGGTTGTTACCCAGGGACGAATAGTCGACAACGGGATTTCCCGCATAACGTTCATAAGGACCTTCCACCTGTTTGGCAACAGCCAGTCCGTATTTGCGGTTTCCCCGGATATTTGGATCCGCCGGATGCTCATATTCCGCTGTATTCCAGGATTTGTAATATAACCAGCATGCTCCGTCGGGCTGTTGCAGAAATGCCGGGTTGGTGGTACAGTGGTCATCCCAGGCACCTTCCGGACCTGCTTCAAGCAGGGGTCTGTCGGGGCGTTTCCAGGGGCCGTCTAACGACCCGGCCGTAGCCAGACCAATCCTTTTGGTATTCGTTTTCCCATTGGAATTGCCGATATAAAACAGACAATATTTACCGTCAACAAACTGTATATGCGGATTATGACAGGTTGTTCCGTCAAACCAGCCTTCTCCGCGCGGGGCCAGGACCGTTTCCAGCACCGTATAAGGACCTTCTGGCTCTGAAGCCACCGCATGTACAATTTCCGAGGCGTTGATCCAGCCTCCCATCCCCTTGCGGGCATCCCAGCGGGAGAAAAACACATGGATCCTGCCTTCGGGATCCAGAATAGGACTGCAGCCCCAAACATAATATCCTTCCAGTTCCAGAATCCGGCCCAGAGGTCTCAGACGTTTTGAAAAAGAAGAAATATCGCGATCTGCATACTGTTTTTCCTGCAGAGAGGCCCAGCCCGCCAGGCCGGCCCCGTACAGCAAACCTCCCGTCAGGAAGGATTGCCGAATAAAATGACGTCTGTTTAGCATGTTATTTTTAATATTCATTCAACGTTGCAGGGTGACGGCCATCAACCCGATCACCACATCATTGGTCCGGGTTTCCAGGCTCAGGCTCCGGAGTTTCCTGTCCGGGTCCAAAGGCAAATCCAGCAGTGAAGCTGCCCCTCCATCGATGCGGTTGGTCCGGTTCCGGCCAAGCACCGGATAGCTTTGCATATGCCATTCCCCTGTTTTCAGCCAGAGACGGGGAGGTCTGGGAGCATCCACCCGGAAAGCCAGTCCGTCTTCATAATAATCCTGTTCCAGGGGCCACCAGTTGTCGGGACTCACCAGGTCGAGCCTATCACTGCTGCCATCGGCATAATTCACCGTAATCCGTCCGTTTACCATCCGGCTTTGCATGTGGTGTGCAGATCCGGCCATCAGCAGGTAGAGATGGGAAGCCTTACCCGACAGAGGTAAAGACACCGAATCCGGATAGTTATTCCATTTCGAACTGAACAGCACATTAGATTTTTCTTCGGACGAAACAGCAAAAGGTATTCCTTGGGGGGAAACAATGCGGTTTCCCTTTCCGGAAGTTTCGCGCAAACCGGTATCGTCAATCTCCGCTTCCTCCCGGAAGGAGCACCAGTCGCCAATGCCCTGCACCGGAATGCTGAGCGTGGGATAAGGAGAACGGGGTGAATAATATTGTTTTTCAAAAATGCGGTTTACCCTGTCATTAAAATAGCTCTCCAGCAGCTGAGGTTCAAAGCAAACCTGATTCCCCGAACTCAGCTTCCAGTTGACAGCCTTTCCTTCCAGAATTGTTTTACCGTTTTCACTCAGGCTGATCCGGTTGGAGCCAGGTACCAGTGCTCCACACGGAACATCCGTAATCCTGGAATCCGAACGGGGAGCCAGTTCCACATTTTTCCGGAAACTTCCGACCTGCAGTTCTCCCTTCAGGCTCCGGGTCTGGTTGTTACGAATGCAAAACTGCAGTTCTCCCGGCTTCTGCTCATCCGGAGCGATCAGCTCAAGCGGTTCACGCAGTTCAAAAGACAGGGGCTGCCACCAGATGAGATCTTCCTGTTTCAGCCGGACAAAGAAGGTTCTCCAGCCCTTTTCTCCCTGAAGAAGGGCATGCAGCATCTTTTCCGTATAAACCATCTCTGCGAGGATCTGCTGGGGATCATATACTTCCAGCAGCCGCGCTTCTTTTAATTGCAGGGACAACGCTTCTCCGCGGGCAAGAAAGGCAGGAAGCTCCGGACATTCCGGAGAATTTCCTGTCCATTCCACCTCAATCCGGGAACGCTCCCCGGGAGGAGTAACGATTTCCATCTGCGGAGTCCCGACAGCCTCCGTCAACAGTTTCCAGCTGACCGGCCTGCCGTTCACCCGCACTGCTTTTGGCCTATCAAACCGGGCACGGAGCCGCAGCCGGAAACTTACTTCCTGAGGAAAACGGGAAGACAGCTCATAGCGATCTAGTTTTCCTGTTTGCCGGAACTGCAGACTGAAATCGGGACTTTCAAATTCGGCATACGTCCATTTCCCGGGCCAACCGGGACTAACTCGTACCGTTTTGCTGATCAGATCGGGTTCCAACCCGAAAAGTCCCTCCACCAGAGCCCGGGAAGCCATTCCGACGGGATCGGCAAAATCACGGTACAGCTCACCGCGAAA
>JBFWIL010000038.1:0-14760 GCA_050256015.1 Mangrovibacterium sp.
TTCATTTATTTGCTCAGTTTATGAGTTCGCGCTTCAGAACCAGGGCCGTTCGTGCCGGCAGATAGAGGTTCAGCAGAGGCCGGTCGGGATGATCCGGACCGGCGGTACTACAATAACTAAGGCTCCCGTCAATGCGGTCCTGTCCGCCGAATCTTCCCTCATCCGTGTCAAACAGAATCCGGTATCCCGAAGGTTCCGCAGGGATGCCGTAGCCGGTAAAAGAACGGACCGGGTTGAAATTGAACACCAGCAGGAAGTCTCCCCGGCTGAAAGCCAGTACCTGATCCGGTTTATGGTCATACCGCCGGAAGATCTGCGAAATTTCCAGCAGGCGTGTTTTCCGCATCCAGCCAATCATGCACCGGTCAAAATCTCCCAGCCAGTGATAACGCAGTTCCTGGTTTCCTGCCAGACTCCAGAGCCGACGTGCATGGTTAAAAGACCAGTTATTCCCCTGTCGGGGAAAATCGATCCATTCCGGATGTCCAAATTCATTGCCCATGAAATTCAGATAAGCCCCGCCGGCGGTGGCTGCCGTAACCAGACGGATCATCTTATGCAGCGCCATTCCCCTGTCAACGGTCAGATTGGACTGATCCTTCCGCATACTGTAGTACATTTCCTTGTCAATAAGCCGAAACAGAATGGTCTTGTCGCCCACCAGTGCCTGGTCGTGCGATTCGGTATAGCTCACCACCCGTTCTTCTGCCCGCCTGGAGGTCAGCTCATGGAACAGAAGCCCCACATTCCACTGTTCATCGGGCAGTTCCTTAATCAACCGGATCCAGAAGTCAGGCACACCCATAGCCATACGATAATCAAAACCCATTCCCCCATGTTCCGCCGGGGCAGCCAGTCCGGGCATGCCGCTTACGTCCTCGGCCAAAGAGAAGGCCTGCGGATTGATCTGGCGAATAAGCCTGTTGGCCAGAAACAGATACGTTACGGCTTCCCTGTCGGTATTCCGGCTAAAATAATCGGCATAACAGGTAAAGGCTTTCCCCAGTCCGTGATCCAGATACAGCATGCTGGTCACCCCGTCAAAACGAAAGCCGTCAAAACGGAATTCCTCCAGCCAGTAGCGAATATTGGAAAGCAGAAAATGAAGCACTTCCGGCTTTCCGTAATCAAAGCAATAAGAATCCCATGCCGGGTGTTCCCCCCTCGGGCCGTCATGAAAAAACTGGTAACGCGTGCCGTCGTATGCCCCCAGTCCTTCGATCTCATTCTTCACGGCATGCGAGTGCACCAGATCCATGATGACCGACAAGCCCATGCCATGGGCTGCATCGACCAGCTCCTTCAACTCATCGGGGGTGCCGAAGCGGGAGGAAGGCGCAAAAAAGCCCGACACATGATATCCGAAACTTCCGTAATAGGGATGCTCCTGAACGGCCATCAGTTGAACGGTATTGTAGCCGGCCGCCTTGATCCGGGGAAGTATCTTTTCCCTAAATTCATTCCAGCCGTGCACCCGCTCTTCTTCTCCGGCCATTCCGGCATGAGCCTCATAGATAAGAAGGGCTTCTCCGTCCCGGCGGGGCGCATCGTGTTTCCAGCGGTAAGCCTTTCCGGGAGCCCAAACCTGGGCATTGAAGATCTGCGTTTTCTCATCCTGAACCACCCGTGTAGCCCAGGCCGGTATCCGTTTGCCCCGGCCTCCCGTCCAGTGAACAGACAAAGCATACAGTTCGCCATGACAAAGACTCTCCGCAGGGAGAAGCAGTTCCCACTGTCCTTTTCCCAGCGATCTGAACCGGTATGCTTCCTGTTCGCTCCACCGGCTGAACGTTCCTGTCATATATACGGCTGTTGCGTTAGGCGCCCATTCGCGGACCGTCCAGCCTTCCGGGCTCCGGTGCACACCGAACCAAAGATGACCGGCAGCAAACCCGGCCAGTTCTCCCACACCCCCTGTCAGCTCACGCTCCCGGATACGGGCAGCTTCCTTCCAGGAGGCCAGAACCGGTCCGTAAGGCTTCAGCCAGGGATCGTGTCTGATGAATTCAGGAAATTCCATTGCGGCTCGCTTTTCCGAAAGATATGCATTTTTCCACGACCCCGCGACCAAAAAGGCGAATTTCTCCCCCGGCTGTTCCCGCATCATTGCCGTAACGCTTTTTGGCTTTTCCTGGTTATCTGAACACACTAAAACCAAAAAAGATGGGAATAAAAGCATTTGACGTTAAAAAAAGTTACAAAATATTACAACTTTATGTCTTTGCATAATCAAAATAGAACGTGAAAAAGTAAGGAAAGGGGAAAAAGTAACCCAGGAGGAACTGGCTAAACGTATTGGTTCAAGTAAATCCTACATTTCAAGGATTGAAAAGGGAGTTATTGACCCCAAATGTGTGTACATATTACCGGATAATAGAGGCTTCAGGGTTACGGATTGAGATTGTTAAACCCATTGCATAAGGTTCTGTTTAAATCACAGAATAAAAAAGGTACTTTGAGTAAAATTGTATGTAAGGAATAAAAAACCACCCCCAATAAGATTATTACAAGTGATTGATTTTCAATGAGCGGGAAATGGGGATCGAACCCACGACCCTCAGCTTGGGAAGCTGATGCTCTACCACTGAGCTACTCCCGCCTGTATAAAAAACTGCATTATAGGTCCTGCCGTTTCCTCAGGAATAAAAACCGCAGCTCCTGCTCCAAAACGACAAGGCAAATGTAAAAATTTTTCTGAAATAGAAGACGGCTTTCTCAGAAAAAAACAGGCAGCGGCCTGCAAGCCTGCACCGCATCCCAAAGCCGGCCCGAATTGGAATAAGACTGTCCCTTCCCTGTAATACTTGTCAAAAATCCGGATTTTTTTTTATCTTTAATCAGCTTTGAACAAAATTCTTAACTTAACCGGAACAACGATGAAAAAATCAGCTTGTAACCGAAGAAAGTTTTTGCAGCTTGGCGTAGCCGCCACGGCCGCTGTGGCCGGAGCAGGAACAGCCGGGGCAGCTGTTGAGCCGCTCCGGCCCGGAGTTTCCGAAGAACCGCTGATGCGCACTCTGGGAAGAACGGGCATCCGGCTACCCGTAGTCAGCATGGGAGTAATGCGTGCCGACAATCCGAATATTGTCAAGGGAGCCTACAAGCTGGGAATCACTTTATTCGATACGGCCCACGGTTACCAGGACGGGAGGAATGAAGAAATGCTCGGTGATTTTTTCAAGGACAAACCGCGGGATTCCTTTGTGCTGGCTACCAAGATCAAGCCACCCAAAGGAGCTACGGCAGATAAGTTCCTGGAAATGCTTGATCTCAGCCTGAAGCGCCTGCAGATGGAACAGGTGGACATTCTCTACCTGCATGCCGTTGATGAGCAGGAAGAGCTGCACCGGGAAGAGTTGGTTTATGCCATGAACACCGCCCGCGAACAGGGCAAGGTCCGTTTCCTCGGGTTCTCCACCCACAGGAATATGGCCAAACTGATCGATGCAGCCGCCGAACGGGGTTTCTACGATGTGGTGCTCACCACCTACAACTTCCGGCTTGCCGGAGACCAGGCCATGACAACTGCACTAAAAAAGGCGCACGAGTCGGGCATGGGCATTGTGGCCATGAAAAACATGGCCGGAGGCTGGCTGGACGAAAACCGGACCAAAGCCGTAAACTGCAAGGCAGCCCTGAAATGGGCTGTATCCAGTCCATATGTACACACCTGCATTCCCGGCATAGTTTCCTTTGAAATGCTGATGGAAAACTGGTCTGTTGCCGGCGATCTGAACCTGACGGAGAAGGAACGGGAAGACCTGAAACTGGCCAGCCGGGAAACCGGCCTTTTCTGCATGGGCTGCAACAGCTGTGCGGGGCAATGCAGTTATGATCTTCCCGTTTCCGAACTGATGCGTTCATACATGTACAACTATGCCTATGCTTATCCGGCCAAGGCCTGGCAAACTGTAAAGGAAACCGGGATTAAAGAAGATCCCTGTGTGGCATGCAAGCAGTGCACAGTGCAATGCAAAGCCGGCTTTGACATACGCTCCAGAATCACCAATATCGCCCGGATCCAGAAAGTTCCAGAAGAATTTTTAGTCTAATCCCTCATTCAAGACCTATGAAGCAAATTCTGTTTCTTATGCTGTTCCTCCTGTCTTTTACCTTACAGGCCTTTCACTTTATTCCTCCTGAAATTCCCGGCTGGACGCAGGACGGCGAACTGAAGGTCTTTACAGGCGATGATCTGTTTAACCACATCAACGGGGCTTCCGAATTTTATTTCAGCTATAATTTCCAGCAGGTATGGGTGGTACGTTACGCCAAAGGGGAAGCTGAAATATCCCTGGAAGTGTACGATCAGGGCGATCCGGTACACGCCTACGGTATTTACAGCATGGAACGTCCCTCCGGAGCAAGCGTCCGCACCATCGGAGCCGAAGGTTATTACCAGGAAAGCATTCTGAACTTTGTGACGGGAAGGTACTACGTCAAGATGAACGCTTTCCGCGAGCAGGATGCAGGCAGCGGCATCCTTTTATCCACAGCCCTGGCGCTGGCTCCCGGGCTGGAAAAAAAACCGCGACTCCCGGATGTCGTGCAGGCCATGCCGGATTTAAACCGCGTTCCCAATTCCGTGCAATACATTCCGGACACCTTTATGGGACTGGAATTTCTGGGAGGCGCCTACCGGGCAACCTATCAGACAGAAGCAGGCAAGCTCAGCCTGTTTGTTCTGGAACGTAAGTCCTCCGAAGAAGTAAAACAACTACTGCAAAAATATCTGGATTTTGTACAAGCCGATTCCATAGCTTTAAAACCGGAAGGCAGCTGCGAGTTGGAAGATCCCTTTAACGGGGCCATTCGTCTAAACTGGAAAGGCAGGTGGATCATCGGATTTAACGGAGATAAGCTGCCCGAGCTGGAGATCAGGCTAAGCCGGTCCGTACAGGAAAAGCTGCCAGACTAAAGAAAAAACGTTTTCCCCGGAACTTCCCCTTCCCCGGACACCCCAGAAGAGTTCGTCGAGGAAGGCGGCTCTGTCTTCTGCAAAAAAAGCAGGTTCCGTTTTAGTCCGGCATACCCGGTCCGTCTGACTGCAGAATCCTTAAACAACATGTGAAACAAGGGCCGGTCCATGTTCATCCACTGCTCCCGGCTAAGCTTCAGCAAACGGGGATGGGGTTCAAAATCTGCTTCCCGGTGAGGTACCGGATTGCGGTTCCAGGGACAGACATCCTGGCAGATATCGCAACCAAACACCCGGTCACGGAACAGATCTTTCAGCCTTTCATCCAGCGCCCCTTTCAGTTCAACGGTCTGGTAGGAGATACAACGCCTGGCATCAAGCACCCGGGGATTCACGATAGCCCGGGTGGGACAGGCATCAATACAGCGGGTGCAGGTTCCGCAACGATCAAGCACCGTTTTGTTGTCGGGCTCCAGTTCGAGGTCCAGGATCAGTTCCCCGATAAAAAAAAAGCTGCCGTGCTCCGGATGGATCAGGTTGGTGTTTTTCCCGATCCATCCCAGTCCGGCCCGAACAGCCCAGGCTTTATCGAGCACCGGAGCCGAATCGGTAAAAACGCGTCCACAGCAGGGAGCAATAAACTCCTGAACATAAGCCATCAGCTTCTTCAGCTTTTCCTTAAGTACAAAATGATAATCTTTCCCGTATGCATATTTGGAAAGCACGGGGGCATCCTGCGGGCTTTGACTGCCCCGGGGATAATAATTCAGCAAAACCGACACCACGGAGCGGGCTCCCTCCACCAGCAAACGCGGGTCAAGCCGCTTTTCCCTATTCCGGGCCATGTACTGCATCTCCCCGTGCAGGCCTTGTTGAAGCCAGCGATCCAGCGCCGGTTTTTCCTCCTCCAGAAAATCCGCCCTTGAGATACCGCAGTCCAGAAAGCCCAATGCCAGGGCTTTTTGTTTAATCCGTTCCGACCGGTCCCGACTGTTCATATGCTGTATCCGTTTAGGATTATTGTTTGTCTTATGCAGCCGCAGAAATGAATCAGAAAAATCCCAGTTCCAGCCGGGCTTCCTCACTCATCATCGACTTATCCCAGGGCGGCTCGAAAGTCAGTTCCACTTCAACCTCTTCCACTCCGTCTACGGCAAATGCCGCCTGACGGGTGTCTTCCACCAGCATGTCGGCCACCGGACAGCCCGGTGCAGTCAGGGTCATCACAATACAGGCCTTTCCCTGTTCATCCACATCTACATTGTATACCAGCCCCAAATCGTATATGTTAACCGGAATCTCCGGGTCATATACTTCCTTCAGTTTATCTATAATCTTATCGATTCTATCGTCCATACCTTATTTTTCTAAACCTTCCATTTTGTTGTAAGCAAGGGCATATAATCTGATTTGTCTGATCATGGCCACCAGTCCGTTGGACCGGGTAGGCGACAGATGCTGTTTCAGTCCGATCTCGTCCACAAAATGCAAATCCGCATGCATCAGTTCCTCCGGTGTACGGCCTGATACCACCCGAAGCAGCAGAGCCACCAGTCCCTTGACAATCACAGCATCACTTTCACCCCGGAAATACAATTTGCCGTCTTTCAGCTCGGGAACCAGCCACACACGCGACTGACAACCCCTGATCAGATGAGGATCAGTCTTCAGCTTCGGATCCAGCGGTTCCAAACCGTTTCCCAACTCAATCAGGTAGCTGTATTTATCCATCCAGTCTTCGTAAACCGAAAATTCCTCAATAATTTCATGCTGTACAGTTTCCATGCTCATCTTGTCTGATTTTAAGCCGCAAAGGTCGCAAATTTTTCAAAAACACCATAATCGGACCTGAACATCTTTAATTCGCCGGGCATATTTTGAACAGTTCTAAATTTCCCGGAAAGAAAAGCGGTTCACCCTCCAATTGCCTATCTTTAACCGATGCAAACCCAAGCCGTAAAGACGGTCAGCCCTCACCAGCAGTACTGTCCGGAATAAAAAACAGAATCAATTAACCTTTAAATATCATATAATGGGATCTATCAAAGGCTCCAAAACCGAGCAAAACCTGCTGAAAGCATTTGCCGGGGAATCACAGGCAAAGAACCGTTATGAATTCTTTGCCAAACAGGCCCGTACGGAAGGACTGGAACAGATAGCTGCCCTCTTTGAGGAAACCGCCCTGAATGAACAGGCACACGCCAAACGTTTCTTCAGTTTTCTGGAAGGAGGCATGGTCGAAGTTACCGCCGGATACCCGGCCGGAAAAGTCGGCACCACCCTGGAGAACCTGCAGGCTGCCGCTGCCGGCGAAAACGAGGAATGGACTGAACTGTATCCGGAATTTGCCCGTGTGGCCGAAGAGGAAGGCTTTAAAAACATTGCCGTGGTCTTCAAGACCATTGCCAAAATTGAAAAACATCACGAAGAACGCTACCGCATCCTCTATCAGAATCTGGAAACCGGAAAAGTTTTTGAACGGGAAGACAAAGTTACCTGGAAATGCCGCATCTGCGGATTCCTTCACGAATCCAGACGCCCCCCGAAGAAATGCCCGGCCTGCGAAGCAGAACAGGCTTTCTTTGAAATCAATGTGGAAAATTACTGATCCGGTCAAACCGGCATTATCGGCTAACTGAAAGGGTTCGTAACTGGATATCTGCCCGGCGTCATGCTACAAAGTAAACCGGTCGCTAACGAAACATTGCGATAGCTTTCTGCAGCGCCTCCCTGAACCGGTCAATTTCCTCCGGGGTGTTGTAAACAGCAAAGGAAACACGCACAGCTCCCGGGATTCCGTAATGATCCATCACCGGATCAGCACACAGACGCCCGGTGCGGACAGCTATACCCATTTTGTCGAGCATCACCCCCAGGTCATAGGGATGAATGCCCTCCACGTTAAAGGAGACCACCCCGGCCTTTTGCTGCTGGGTACCATAAATGGTCAGTCCCGGTATTTGCACCAGCTTTTCCGTGCAGTATTCCAACAATCTTGTTTCATAAACCCCGACTGCTTCAACCCCCAGTCCCTGCAAATAGCGGATGGCCTCACCAAAGGCAATCACCCCGCTGATATCGGGGGTCCCCGCTTCAAACCGATACGGGATGCTGTTATAGGTGGTTTTCTCAAAACGCACCTCGGAGATCATCTCCCCTCCCCCCTGGTATGGAGGTATCTGCTCCAGCAATTCCTTTTTCCCGTAGAGCACGCCAACCCCGTTGGGGCCGTACATTTTGTGAGCCGAAAAAGCATAAAAGTCGGCTCCCAGTTCCTGCACGTCAACCGGCATATGGCTGACAGACTGGGCCCCGTCGACCAGCACACGTATGCCATGACGACGGGCTATGGAACATATCTCCTTCACCGGATTCACGGTTCCCAGCGTATTGGAGACATGTGTCACGGCAATGAGCCGGGTCCGGCCATTAATCAGCTCCTCCAGTTTTTCCGTCTGCAGACGGCCGTCATCAGCAAAGGGAAGCACCCGAATCCGGGCACCTTTACGCAGAGCCATCATCTGCCACGGCACGATGTTGGCATGGTGTTCCATCTCCGAGATAATCAGCTCGTCGTCCTCCCCCACAAAAGCTTCCCCAAAGGAAAAAGCGGCCAGGTTGATGCTCTCGGTCGTCCCCTTGGTAAAAATGATCTCCTCCCGTGCCGAAGCATGAATCAAGTCCCTAACTAAATCGCGCACCGCCTCAAACTCGGTTGTGGCTTTGTCGGCCAGGTAATGGGCACCTCGGTGAATATTACCGTAATATTCCAGATAAAGCTGTTCCTCCTTCTTCAGCACGGCCAGTACTTTCTGGGCGGAAGCTGCGCTGTCCAGGTAAATCAGCGGCTTTCCGTAAACCTGCTGGTCCAGGATCGGAAATTCTTTCCGGATGTGTTCACTATCGGATAATGTCATGATTCCGTTTACTTCATATCACAGGAATGACAGCGGGCCAATTCGCCGCGCAGCCGTTTATCGACCAGCTCATCAATGCGGTTCCGCAGCGGCTCAATCCGGATTTCCTGGATCACCTCATGGGCAAAGGCATTCATCAGCATCAGCCGGGCCTCGGCCTCTCCAATACCCCGGGCCCGCAAGTAAAAAAGAGCTTCCTCATCAATCTGTCCCACCGTGGCACCGTGGCTGCACTTCACATCATCGGCGTCAATAATGAGCTGAGGTTTCGTATTCATACGGGCCGTATCGGTAAGCAACACATTGTTGTTCCGCTGAAAAGCATTGGTTTTCTGTGCATCGCGTGCCACGTTGATCTTCCCGGAAAAAGCGCCCGCCGAATCCTCGTTAAGTACATTTTTATACAGCTGGTTACTCATGCAACATGCCTTTTTGTGGGCCACACTGGTATAGTTATCCACATGCTGGCGCTTGTCGGTAAATGACATGCCGAACAGGTGCGCCTCGGCATGTTCCCCGTCCAATGCAACGTTCAGATTATTGCGGATCAATCCGCCATGCAGGCTGGCTACACAAGTCAGCAGGTTGGAGTTCTCCTCCTGCCGCACAAAAGCCGAATTTATGCAATGGGCCTGGTCGTGCTGATTCTGCACCACGTAAAAATCGGTTACCGAATCCCCTCGGGCAAAGATCTCCGTTACGCTGTTCGACAGGGCTTCACAGGAGTCCCAGCTGTGATCACAGAAGAGTACCCGGGCCTGACTGTTCCGGCCCACCACAATCAGGTTACGCTGGGTCGCCAGAACAGGGTCCTTTCCACTCAGCAGGTTAATCACCTGAATGGGTTTTTCCAGCGCCAGTCTGTCGGGCACCACCAGCAGGAAACCGTCCTGAGCCAAGGCTGTGTTCAGAGCCACCAGCGGATCGTCTGACAATCCGGCAAGCCCGTTTAACGTGTCCTGAAGCAGGTCAGGATGATCCACTGCAATCTGCCGGATGCTTCCGGCAACCACACCTTCGGGCAATCCCTGCAAAGGTTTATTCCCCAAATAATACCATCCGTTTATAAACAAAATGGTATGCGTATTGAGCAGCGGCACCTCGCAACGGAACACTTCCTCCAGCCTGGTTTCCGGATCCGGGTAACAAAAAGCCGGCCGGTAGTCACGCTCAAATACCGGGACGAGATTGGTGTATTTGTAATCTTCATTCTTCAGACAGGGTACTCCGGTTTGTTCAAAACGTCTTATAGCAGGCCCGCGCATCCGGTTTAACACGGGCGAAGACCCCTCGTCCAGCATCTGACGGTTCGCCTCAAACATACGAACATATTTTTCACTGACAGCTGCCTGTTGTTCTATTGCAGTTCGGGTCATTACACAAGTTCCTTTTTAATCCAGTCGTATCCTTTTTCCTCCAGTTCCAGGGCCAGTTCCTTTCCGGCCGATTTCACAATACGCCCTTTGTACAGCACATGCACATAATCCGGCACAATGTATTCAAGCAAGCGCTGGTAATGGGTGATCACGATTACCGAACGCTGCGGATCCTTCAGCGCATTGACCCCCCCGGCCACCACCTTCAGCGCATCGATATCCAGTCCGGAGTCGGTCTCATCGAGGATAGCCAGTTTGGGTTCCAGCATGGCCATCTGAAAAATCTCATTTTTCTTTTTCTCTCCCCCGGAAAACCCTTCATTAACCGAACGGTTGGTAAGCTGGGAATCCAGGTGCAGCAGTTCCTTCTTCTCACGCATCAGTTTCAGAAACTCAGCAGCAGAAAGCGGGTTCTCGCCCCGGAATTTGCGGTGTTCATTCACCGAAGCCTTCAGAAAGCTCACCATGGGCACGCCCGGAATTTCCACCGGATACTGAAAACTAAGAAACAAACCCTTCCGGGCCCGGTCCTCGGGAGCAATATCCAGCAGGTCTTCCCCCTGAAATTCCACTTCACCTTCAGTCACCTCATAATCCTCTTTACCGGCCAACACATTACCCAGGGTGCTTTTCCCGGAACCGTTGGGCCCCATAATCGCATGAATTTCTCCCGGTCTAACACGGAGATTGATCCCTTTCAGAATTTCATTACCTTCAACGGCTACTTTCAAATTTTTTATCGTCAGCATGATCTCTCAATTCGTCAAATGATTTTACTAATATTTTCTACGGAAACCGGCCACTGGCTTATCCAACACTGCCTTCCAGACTGATCTCGAGCAGCTTCTGAGCTTCCACGGCAAACTCCATGGGCAGTTTATTCAACACATCGCGGGCATAACCGTTCACAATCATACCGATGGCATCCTGGGTAGAAATACCCCGCTGGTTGCAATAAAAAATCTGATCTTCACCAATCTTCGATGTTGTGGCTTCGTGTTCCACCACGGCACTTTTGTTGCCCACTTCAATATATGGAAAGGTATGCGCCCCGCAGGTGGAGCCCAGCAGCAGGGAATCGCACTGAGAAAAATTCCGGGCGTTGGCAGCCCCCGGCAGAACTTTGACCAGTCCGCGATAAGCATTGGCGCTCCTTCCGGAAGATATCCCCTTGGAAACAACGGTGCTTTTTGTGTTTTTCCCGATATGGATCATCTTGGTCCCCGTATCGGCCTGCTGAAAATGATTCGTTACCGCCACCGAATTAAATTCGCCCACGGCGTTATCGCCCATCAGCACGCAGCTGGGGTATTTCCAGGTTATGGCCGAACCGGTTTCCACCTGGGTCCAGCTGATCTTCGACGATTCCCCCCGACAGATTCCCCGCTTGGTTACAAAATTGTACACTCCGCCCTTCCCTTCTTTATCTCCCGGGTACCAGTTCTGTACCGTAGAATACTTCACTTCGGCCCGGTCGAGCACGATGATCTCAACCACCGCGGCATGCAACTGATTTTCATCACGCATGGGAGCCGTACATCCCTCCAGGTAACTTACATAGCTGTCGTCGTCGGCCACAATCAGCGTCCGTTCAAACTGGCCGGTTCCGGCTGCATTGATCCGGAAATAAGTAGACAGCTCCATAGGACAGCGCACCCCCCTGGGAATATAGCAAAACGAACCGTCGGAGAAAACAGCCGAGTTCAGGGCCGCAAAGAAATTGTCGGATACCGGCACCGCCCTGCCCAGGTATTTCCTCACCAGGTCGGGATGCTCTTTCACCGCATCACTAAACGAACAAAAAATAATTCCTCTCTCCGCCAAAGTTTTCTTAAAGGTGGTTTTCACCGACACGCTGTCAATCACCGCATCCACTGCAACCCCCGCCAGCACTTTCTGTTCTTCCAGCGGAATTCCAAGTTTATTAAAGGTCTCCAGTAATTCCGGATCCACCTCGTTCAGGCTTTCGTATTTCGGATTCTTTTTCGGAGCGGAATAATAACTGATATCCTGAAAGTCAATTTCCGGCAAACGCAGATAAGGCCATTTGGGAATAGTCATTTTTTTCCACTTTCGGAAGGCTTCCAGCCGGAACTGAAGCATAAATTCCGGTTCCTCCTTTTTTGCAGAAATAACCCGGATCACATCTTCGTTCAGCCCTTTGGGAAGAGTATCTGTTTCAAAATCCGAAACAAACCCGAATTTGTATTCCCCGGAAGTAACTTTTTTCAGGATTTTATCTTGTTCTGTCATATACGCAATCTTAAATCCACATCGCCGCATTTATGACAAATGCCGGCATGCTCTGTTTAAAAACAATTGCAAAGATAATGAAGTAAAGCTATTTTTGCAGAGAGAAAAGGATATTTCACACCTTCATGTCTGATTTTTAAGAAATGGATAATACACCCAAAACAACACCGGTTTCCCAACTGGGAGAGTTCGGCCTGATCGAGCATCTGACAAAGACAATCAAACCAAAGAATCCGGGAACGGTCAAAGGCGTCGGCGATGATGCCGCCGTACTCGATTACTCCGACAGGCAGCTGGTGGTAACCACCGACCTGCTGGTCGAGGGAATTCACTTTAATCTGATGTATGTCCCGCTGAAACATCTGGGATACAAATCTGTGATGGTCAACCTGTCGGATGTGTTTGCCATGAATGCCCGTCCGAAACAGATCACGGTTTCGCTCGCTATTTCCGGCAAATTTTCCGTTGAAGCTTTGGAAGAACTGTATGCCGGCATACGGACAGCCTGCAACAAGTACGGGGTTGACCTGGTGGGCGGAGACACCACCAGTTCGGTAACAGGACTGGTTATCAGCATAACGGCCATCGGGGAAGTGGAAAAAAACAAAGCCGTTTTCCGCAGTGGCGCCCGGGTAAACGACCTGATCTGCGTCAGCGGCGACCTGGGTGGAGCCTATATGGGCCTGCAGTTGCTGGAACGGGAAAATGAAGTGTTTAAGGTTAATCCCAAAATGCAGCCCCAGTTGCAGGGTTACGACTACATCCTGGAGCGTCAACTCAAACCAGAAGCCCGGGGCGACATTATTGAGGCCTTCAACTCCCTGGGCATTCAGCCTACAGCCATGATTGATATCAGCGACGGGCTTTCTTCCGAGCTGATGCATATCTGCAAAGCCTCAAAAGTGGGGTGTTCCGTTTACGAAGACCGGATTCCGCTGGATCCGCAAACCAAAAAATTTGCCGAGGAACTGCACATCAATCCGCTGGTAGCCGCCCTGAACGGAGGCGAAGACTACGAGCTTCTATTCACCATCCATCTGTCCGACCACGACAAAGTCAAAAATGATCCGGACATAACGGTGATCGGTCATATCGTGGAAGAGCGCAAGGGGATGAACCTGATTGCAGCCCTGGGCGGATCGGAAATTCCCCTGCAGGCACAGGGCTGGAATCCTCTGAAATAGCTGTGTTTTGCATCCCTTTGCTGAGGCTGTTAGGCTAAAGAGTTACACACAGCAAAAATATTTCTGCACTGCAGAATAAAAAAACCTGTGAATTGCTTAACAGGCCCTGAATATATTAACATAAGCGATCAATCCGGGAAATATCCGCGAATAATGCCCCGTTTGGAATCTTTGACAAAAAGCAGGATCTCATCCCGCTCGGGCGTAGCAGGCATTTCAGCCTCAATAATTTCAACAGCCTGCGAAGTGTTCAGCCCTTTCTGGTATATGTAACGGTAAATGTCCTGGATCTCACGGATCTTGTCATTGTTGTAATTCCTCCTGCGCAGTCCGATGGAATTGATCCCGACATAGGAAAGCGGCTCGCGTCCGGCCTTGATAAAAGGCGGCACATCTTTCCGTACCAGGGAACCTCCTGAAAGCATGACATGCGAACCGATATGGCAAAACTGATGCACAGCGGTCATCCCCCCGATAATTACCCAGTCGTCAACCACAACTTCCCCGGCCAGCTGAGTACTGTTTGTCAGTATCACGTTGTTGCCCACCACACAGTCGTGGGCAATATGGACATAAGCCATAATCAGACAGTTACTGCCTACAACGGTTTTCCCCCGGGCAACAGTACCACGATGCAAGGTCACAAATTCCCGAATGGTCGTATTGTCTCCGACCTCAACGGTTGTATATTCCCCCCTGAACTTGAGATCCTGCGGAATGGCACCAATCACTGCTCCCGGAAAAATCCGGCAATTTTTGCCAATCCGGGTTCCGGGAAAAATTGTAGCATTGGAACCGATTCGGGTTCCTTCACCGATTTCAACATCTTTATCGATGGAGACAAAAGGCTCAATAACTACATTATCAGCTACTTTTGCTTCAGGATGGACATAAGCCAATGGTTGTTTCATGTGATGTTTATTTAATTGCTAAAGCCACACAAAACTCGCCATGACCGTCATCTTCCTGAACGGAAATCAGATTACCCATGGCTCGTTTCATCTGATAAATTTACAATAATCTCTGAAAGCCGGCTGCAATCCGGCCAGGCACTATGCTAACACAATCTGTGCCATAAATTCTCCCTCGGCCACCACCTTATTGCCAACAAA